>NZ_PSVG01000010.1:0-115914 GCF_002930885.1 Rathayibacter sp. AY1F2
TCCTCCTAGAGTGGGGCGGGTGGGTGCTCACCCGCCCCACTCTAGGAGGAGGTGCCGGGGCTCAGGCTCCCTGAGCCACCGCGTCCTCGATCGGGGTGGGACCGGAGACGATCTCCCACGTCTTCGCGATGGAGGTCGGCTGCGCCAGGGCGGCGATCACCGTGGCGGCGACGTCCGCTCGGGGGATGCTCCCCTTCTCGACGGAGGTGCCGAGCGTGATCGTGCCGGTGCCCTCGTCGTCCGTCAGCCCGCCCGGGCGGAGGATCGTGTAGTCGAGGCCGGAGTCGCGCAGTGCCGCGTCGGCGTCGCGCTTGGCCTCGACGTAGGCCTTCCAGCCCTCCTCCGTGTCCTCGGGGAGCGGCTCGTCCACACCGATCGCGCTGACCTGCACGAAGTGCTGGACCCCGACGATCGCGGCGGCCTTCTGGCTGAGGACGGACGCCCCCAGGTCGACGGTGCGCTTGCGCTCCGGGCCCGAGTCGGGTCCGGCTCCGGCGGTGAAGACCATGCCGTCGACGTGGCCCAGCGCCTCGGCGAAGGCCTCGGGCGTCGTGTCCTCGAGGTCGTGCACGAGCGGCTCGCCGCCCAGCCGGACGATGTCCTCGGCGTGATCGGGGTTGCGGATCACTCCGACCGACTCGTGGCCGGCGTCGTAGAGCAGGTGCAGGATCTGCTGCCCCACCTTGCCGTGGGCTCCGATGACGGCGATGCGTGTCATGGACGTTCCTCTCCTCGTCGGGGCGGGTCGCCCCGTGTTCGTGGTCCACTCCATCCTGCCGCGGCGTCCCTGGACGCCCCCAGGCCTTGACGGCGTCCGGGCGCCGGGCCGTCAGGCGGCGAGGCGGTCGTCGCGTCCGGTGATGGCGAGCAGGCGGCTCTGGAGGGAGGCGGCGTCGTCGACCGGCACGGGCGCGGCGTAGAGGCCGCTCGCGCGCAGGGTCTCCTCCTGGGGTGCGAAGAGCTCCCAGACCGCTGCGACGAGCTCCTCGTCCAGCCGCTCGTCGCTGCCGGTCGCGCGGGCGAGGTCCCAGGCGTGGACGGTCACATCGGCCGTCTGCTCCTGCAGCAGCTCGACGGCGCTGACGGTGTCGCGCCCCAGCTGCACGGTCGCCGCCGGGTCGACGGTGCGGACAGCGACGCGCAGGCGGTCGGTCACGCGGCGCCACTCGCTCCTCAGATCGGTGGCGACGGACTCGAGTCGCAGCGCCGACTCGTCGCCGCCCGAGAGGAGCGTGTGCGCGCGCTGCTGCTCGCGGACGACGTGCAGCACGAGCGCGCGCGTGTCCCACTCGGTGTCGGGCGTGGGGGCCGACCAGTCCTCGACGGCGCTCAGCCGGAGCTCGAAGGCGCGGTGGGCGCGGTCCTGCAGATCGAGCCAGCGGCTCATCTCGGCGCCGGGGCCGGTCTCGGTGGCGGTGGGGGAGTCGGGCTGCTCGTGCGTCATGGTCTCTCCGGAGCGTCGTGGTGCTCGGGTCAACCGCGAGTGGTCGGCGCTCATTCCCGGCCGGCCCGCGCGCAGCGGTCGAGCGGCCGATGTCGGTGGTGCGTGCGAGCATGTCCCAGGGCGTGGGCGAGCAGGACGGAGCGGCGTGAGCAGGCAGGACGGCACGGCGTGAGCGAGCAGGACGGCACCGCGTGAGCAAGCAGGACGGCACGGGGCGGCAGGTCACGACCGAGCCCTTCGACGACCCGCGCGCGAGCATCATGCACATCGACATGGACGCGTTCTTCGCCTCCGTCGAGCTGCTCGACCGGCCGGATCTGCGCGGGAGGCCGGTCATCGTGGGGCACCACGGAGCGCGCTCCGTCGTCACAGCGGCGACCTACGAGGCGCGCCGCTACGGCGTCAACTCGGCGATGCCCATGGCGGTCGCCCTCCGCCGCTGCCCGCAGGCCGTGGTCCTCGAGCCGCACATGGAGCGCTACCGCGAGGCCTCTCGCCGCGTCATGGCGATCTTCGACTCCTTCACGCCGCTGGTCGAGCGCCTGAGCATCGACGAGGCGTTCCTCGACGTCGCGGGTGCCCGCCGCATCTCGGGCTCGCCGTTCGCGATCGGCACCGAGATCCGCCGCCGGGTGCACGCCGAGCTCGGGCTGACCTGCTCGGTCGGGATCGCCAGCACCAAGTTCGTCGCCAAGCTCGCCTCCGGCCGCTCCAAGCCCGACGGTCTGCTGGTCGTCCCCGCCGACGGCGTCCGCGAGTTCCTCGATCCGCTGCCCGTGAGCGCGCTGTGGGGAGTCGGCGCGAGCACGGAGGAGGCGCTCGTCCGCCGCGGTCTGCGCACCGTCGCCGACGTCGCGACCACCCCGCTGCCGTCGCTGGTGTCCGCCCTCGGCGAGGCGACCGGGAGGCGCCTGCACGCCCTGGCGAACGGGGTGGATCCGCGGCCGGTCGACACCCGCCAGATCGAGAAGAGCGCCGGACACGAGATCACGTTCGCCGACGACGTGGCCGACCCCGAGCTCGTCCGTCGTGAGCTGCTGCGGCTCTGCGACAAGGTCGCCGTGCGGATGCGCCGCTCGGGAGTGCGCTGCCGCACCGTCGCGGTGAAGGTGCGCTTCGGCGACTTCAGCACCCTCACCCGCTCCCGCACGCTCGTCGAGGCGACGGACGTGGCCCGGGTCCTCTACGAGGCCTCCTCCGCGCTCCTCGAGGCGGCCAACCCGATGCGGCGGCCCGTGCGGCTGATCGGCGTGCGCGGCGAGCAGCTGGTCGAGGGCGACGACGTCGCGTTCTCCCTGTGGAGCGACTCCGACGACTGGCGCGACGCGGAGCTCGCGGTCGACGGCGTGGCCGCCCGCTTCGGCTCCGGGGCCGTGCGTCCCGCCTCGCTCCTGTCCCGGTCGGCTCCCGAGTCGGCCAAGGGGATCGACCTCAGCGACACGCTCGCTACGCGGAACCGATCGTCAGACTGATCGGGCGGTGGTCGGAGCCGTTCGGCGGCAGGACCGCGACGGTCGCGGCGGTGACGCCGTCGGCGAGCGCGTGGTCGAGCGAGACGAGCGGCAGCAGGGACGGCCAGGTCGCCGGGAAGCCGACTCCGCCCGTGCGGACGAGACCCGCCTCCGCCAGCACCGGAGCGAACAGGTGGTCGTCCGTCGGCGTGTTGAAATCGCCGATGACCAGTGTCCGCTCCGACGCGTCGTCTCGAAGAGCGGTGGCGAGGTTCGAGAGCATGGTGTCCCGCTCCTCGTGGTCGCCCGGCCGGAACGAGGCCAGGTGCACCACGAACAGGCGCGCGCTGCCGACCGGCGTGTCGACGTCGACGGCGAGCGCGCGCTCCCAGCCGAGACCGAGGTCGAGCGGCTCCTCGTCGGTCAGCTCGGTCCGGCTCCAGACGCCGACGGTGCTCGAGACGGACGAGTACGGGTACTCGTCGGCCAGCTCGGCGTCGACCGCGTCCACGGCGTCTCCGTCGAGCTCCTGCAGCGCGATCACGTCGGGGCCGCGGGCGGCGAGCGAGGCGGCCAGCCCACCGGCGTCGCTGCTCGTCTCGATGTTCTGGCTGACGACGGTGAACGAGCCGGAGCGCACGGCCGGCGCCGGAAGCGCGACCGGCAGCACCAGCACGCCGTAGACCATCGCCAGCACGGTGACCGCGGCCGCCGTCCGGCGCGACCGGAGGGCCGCCGCGGCCGCGATGAGGAGCAGCACGAGCAGCCCCGTCCAGGGGATCCCGACCTCGAGGACCGACAGCCAGCCGATCGGATCGGGCAGCGCGCGGTGGAAGGCGAGGAAGGCGGCGAGCACGAGGCTCGCGACCGCCACCGCGGCCGAGCGCACGGGGCGGCGGCGGCGGGTGCGGGCGGACATCCGTCGATCATGGCAGCAGGTCCCCGGAGGTCCATGGACGAGTCCTGTGCGCCCCGGCGGGCCGCTTGTCGCCGCGGAGAGCCGCGGAGTACCGTCGCACCATGCCCAACATCGCAGTCTCCCTGGCCGACACCGTCACCACCGCGGGTACCGCGACGATCTACGGCGAGCCCGTCACCGTCGACGGCGTCTCGCTCGTCCCCGTCGCCCTCCGCTGGTTCGGTTTCGGCGGAGGCAGCGGCTCCGAGGACGGCCAGGAGGGCGGCGGCGGAGGCGGCGGCGCCACGGTCATCCCGATCGGCGCCTACATCAAGGACGACCTCGGCCTGCGGTTCCAGCCGAACGTGATCTCGGTCCTCGCCGTCGGCATCCCCTTCGTGTGGGTGACCGGCAAGGCCCTCGCGCGCATCATCCGCGCCCTCAAGAAGTAGCCGGAGCGGCCCCGCGTCAGCTGGCGCGCTGCTGGCGCGCGGGGTACCACTTCTTCTTCGTCCGGCCGAAGCCGACGATCAGCCGCTCGGCGTCGTCCGGCCGGCGGGGGTCGTAGATCACCGCGGCGGGCTCGCCGGCCATCCACGCGTCCCCCCGCTTCAGCGGGTACTTCTGCGCGCGCTTCTCCACACCCTCGGCGGTCCGGTAGACGACCAGGAGCCTGCCCAGATCCCGTGCCGAATCGCGATCGCCGCGTGCCGGATCCGGCCCGACGACGCGCGCCGGCACCCGCGTGCCGTAGCTGAGCAGCTCGCGGCGGATCCGCGCACGGCGCTGCCAGAGCAGGGCCTGCAGCAGGACGATCAGCAGCACGGCCAGGACGACGACCACCGACCACGACATGACGTCTATGATTGCCGATGAACACGGGAGTCCGGTGCACCGGGCTGAGAGGAAGGCAGCAGCCTTCGACCGTCGAACCTGATCTGGGTCATGCCAGCGAAGGAACGTTTCGATCTCCTCTTACCAACCCGTGCCCTCCATTCGCTTCCACGAAAGGGCACGTCAGTGCAGAACACGAACGCGCAGAACACGAACGCGCAGAACACGAACGCGCAGAACACGAACGCGCAGAACCTCACCTCCTCCGCCCCGGCCCGGCGCGATCTGCGCTGGCGGGTCGTCGACATCGTGGTGGCGAGCGTCGTCGCCGTCGCGAGCGGGATCGTCTTCTGGGCCTGGGGCCTGGCGACGAACGTCCTCGGCCTCGCCTTCGAGTTCCTGCCCGGGCTCGGCGGGCTCCTCGGCGGCGGCTGGCTCTTCGCCGGCGTCCTCGGCGGCCTGATCATCCGCAAGCCCGGAGCCGCGCTCTACACCGAGCTGGTCGCCGCGGCCGTGTCGGCTCTGATCGGCACCCAGTGGGGCTTCACCGTGCTGATCTCCGGACTCGTGCAGGGACTCGGCGCGGAGATCGTCCTGGCGCTCTTCCTCTACCGCAGCGGCCGTCCGCTCGTCGCGATGCTGGCCGGTGCCGGTGCGGGGCTCGTCCTCGCGATCAACGACCTGCTGTCGTACTACGCCGTCAACGACGCGCTCTTCAAGACCGTCTACGTCGCCTCCTCGATCGTCTCGGGCGCGCTCCTGGCCGGGCTGCTGTCCTGGTTCGCGGTGCGGGGGCTCGCGGCCTCGGGAGCGCTGGACCGCTTCGCCTCCGGGCGCGAGGGCCGGACGGTCGAGGGAGCCGGCGCGGGCGCTCGATGAGCGGCGCCTCCGTCCGGGCGCGGGGCTGGAGCTGGCGGCACGCGGGACGCTCCCGCGACGCCCTCTCCGGCCTCGATCTCGCGCTGGAGCCGGGGGAGCGCGTGCTGCTCCTCGGCCCCTCCGGCGCGGGAAAGAGCACGCTGCTGCACGCCCTGGCCGGCGTCCTCGGCGGGGAGGAGGACGGCTCCGCGGCCGGCGAGCTCGAGATCGACGGAGCGGCGCCGCTCACCCGGCGCGGTGTCGCTGGGCTCGTGCTGCAGGATCCGGACACTCAGGCGGTCCTGGCGCGGGTCGGCGACGACGTCGCGTTCGCCTGCGAGAACCTCGGCGTGCCGCGCGAGGAGATCCCCGCGCGGGTGCGGGAGGCACTCGGCGACGTCGGGCTCGACGTGCCGTTGGACCACTCCACCTCGGCGCTCTCGGGCGGGCAGAAGCAGAGGCTCGCCCTGGCGGGTGTGCTCGCCATGCGTCCGCGGCTCCTGCTCCTCGACGAGCCCACCGCCAACCTCGATCCGGACGGTGTACGCGAGGTGCGGGCGGCGGTGGAGCGCACGGCCGCCCGCACGGGGGCGACGCTGATCGTCGTCGAGCACCGGGTCGACGTGTGGGTCGGCCTCGTCGACCGGGTCGTGGTGCTCGGGCGGGACGGCGCGGTCGTCGCCGACGGCGCTCCAGTCGAGATCCTCGATCGAACGCACGACGTGCTCCGCGCCTCCGGCGTCTGGCTGCCCGGTGACACCCCCGCCCGGCGCGGGGCGAGCGTGCTGCCCTCGCCCGCCGCCCTGAGCGCGCACGACCTCGCCATCGGCCGGCCCGTCCTCGGGCGCCGCCGCTCGACCATCGTGGCCTCGGGGCTCGAGCTCGCCGTCGACTCCGCGCGGGCCACGGCCGTGCTGGGACCCAACGGCGCGGGGAAGTCGACCCTCGCGCTCACGCTGGCCGGTCTCCTGCCGCCGGTCGCGGGGCGGGTGACCGCCTCCGAGTCGCTCCGCGCCGGTGCGGGCCCGGAGCCGATCCGCTGGACCTCGGCTCAGCTCGCCGGACGGATCGCGATGGTGTTCCAGGAGCCGGAGCACCAGTTCCTCACCGCTCGCGTGCGCGCCGAGCTCGCGCTGGGCGCCCGCGACGAGACGGAGCGGCATCGGGCGGAGGAGCTCCTGGAGCGCCTCGGCCTCGCGCACCTCGCCGACGCCAATCCGTTCACCCTCTCCGGAGGCGAGAAGCGGCGCCTGGCCGTCGCGTCCGCCCTCACCCGGTCGCCGTCCGTGCTCGTCCTCGACGAGCCGACGTTCGGGCAGGACCGCCTGACCTGGGAGGTGCTCGTCGACCTCCTCGCCGAGCAGCGCGACGCGGGCACGGCGGTGCTCGCCGTCACCCACGACGAGGCGCTGGTCGCCGCCCTCGCCGACTCGGTCGTCACCCTCGGCGCCCGCGAGGCGGTGTCGGGATGACGCTCCTCGACTCCGTTCCCGCGCGCAGCCGGATCGCCCGGGCCAACCCGGTCGCCAAGCTCCTCGCCAGCCTGGTCATCGCGTTCGCGCTCCTCCTCACGGTCGATGCGGTCTCCGCGGCGACGGCGCTGGCGCTCGAGCTGCTGGTTCTGCCCTTCGCGGGGCTCCGGGCGGGTGAGCTCGTGCGGCGGACGGCTCCCGTCTGGATCGCGGCTCCGCTCGCCGGCCTCTCGACAGTCCTCTACGGGCGTGACAGCGGCGCCGTCTACGCGGAGTTCCTCATCGTCTCGGTCACAGAGGGATCCGTCGCCCTCGGGCTGGCCATCGCGCTGCGCGTCCTGGCGATCGGACTGCCGAGCGTGGTCCTCATCGCCACCACCGACCCGACGGACCTGGCGGACGGCCTCGCGCAGATCCTGCGACTGCCCTCGCGCTTCGTGCTCGGCGCTCTCGCCGGCATGCGGCTCGTCGGTCTGCTCGTCGACGACTGGCGCACCCTGTCGATGGCCCGCCGGGCCCGCGGGGTCGCCGACGGCCGCGGGCCCGTCGAGGCGCTCCGCAGCCTCGCGGCCCGCACGTTCTCGCTGCTCGTGCTGGCCATCCGGCGGGGGAGCAGGCTCGCGACGGCGATGGAGGCGAAGGGCTTCGGCTCCGGCGTCCCGCGCACCTGGGCGCGGCAGTCGCGCCTCGGAGCCGGCGACCTCCTGCTGCTCGCGGGCGGAGTGCTGATCGCTGCCGTCGCCGTGACCGCCGCCGTCGTCACCGGCTCCTGGAGCTTCGTCCTGCATGGCTGAGCGGATCCTGCCGCTGACGGATCGGACGGCGGGCGACCTCGCCCGCTCGCTGATCGCGCGTCGCCGTCGGACGGTGCTGCTGGACGGACCGAGCGGCTCCGGCAAGTCGACGTTCGCGCGCGCGCTGGTCGAGCAGCTCCGTCTCGCGCCGGCGGCACCGTCGGTCGCGCTCGTGCGGATGGACGACCTCTACCCCGGCTGGACGGGCCTGGACCGGGCGTCGCGGGAGACGGCCGGGACGCTCGTCCGCCCCCACGGCCTCGGCGTCGCGGCGCACTGGCGGCCCTGGAACTGGGCCGCGGGGACGACGGCCGGGCGCCGCGTCGTCCGCGAGCCGCTTCTCGTGCTCGAGGGCTGCGGATCGGCCGGCGCCGCCGCGCGCCGCCACGCCGATCTGGTGGTCTGGCTCGAGGCCGACGACGAGGTGCGGCGCGTGCGCGCGCTCGAGCGCGACGGCGAGCTCTTCGCTCCGCACTGGGACGCCTGGGACCGCGACTTCCGCTCCTACTGCGCTCGGGAGCGGCCCCGGGAGAACGCCGACCTCGTGCTGGACACGGGCGGCGGGGGAGCGGTGCGCGGCTGAGGGGTCCCCTCCGAGCGGGGCGACGCGCGGATGCCGGTGGGGGGCTCTCCCTCGGCGGCGATCAGGCCCAGCCGAGCTCGTGCAGCCGGTCGTCGTCGATGCCGTAGAAGTGCGCGATCTCGTGGACGAGGGTGACGTGGATCTCGTCGCGCAGCGCGTCCAGATCGTCGCACGCGGCGAGGTGCGGCTCGCGGAACAGCACGATGCGGTCGGGCATCTCGCCGAAGCCGTAGCGCTCGCGCTCGGTGAGGGCGACGCCGTCGTAGTAGCCGAGCAGATCCAGGGTCCCGTCCTCGGGCCGGTCCTCCACGACGAACACGACGTTGTCGAGCCCGTCGACCATATCGTCCGGGAGCGCGTCGAGCTCGGAGATCACCAGGGCTTCGAAGGCGTCCTCGTCCAGCTCGAGCATCCGGGACCTCTCTGCGTCGGCGATCGCTGCCGGTCGCCGGATGTGCGAAGAGGCCCGGAGTCGGAACTCCGGGCCTCTTCCGCTGCATGCACAGCCACTGGGGTGAGTAACGGGGCTCGAACCCGCGACCTCCTAGACCACAACCAGGCGCTCTGCCAACTGAGCTATACCCACCAGGAGCGTGTTCCGGCGGGGTGACCCGCCGAAGCAACTGTACGAGAGTACTACATCCGCGAGGCGAACTCGTCCACGACGGCGGCCGACACGGCCTGCACCTCGGCGGTGCTCGGCCCCGGCTGCTCCACGAACACGGCACGGCGGTAGTACTGCAGCTCGCGGATGCTCTCGAGGATGTCGGCGAGGGCGCGGTGTCCGCCGTGCTTCTTGGGCGCGTTGAAGTAGATGCGCGGGAACCAGCGCCGTGCCAGCTCCTTGATCGTGCTGACATCGACGTTGCGGTAGTGCAGGTGGCCGTCGAGGCGCGGCATGAACTTCGCGAGGAAGGCGCGGTCGGTGCCGATCGAGTTGCCGGCGAGGGGGGCCTGCTGCTCGGCCGGGACGTGCTTCAGCACGTACTCCAGCACCTCGTACTCGGCCTCCGCGACGCTGACGCCGGAGGGGATCTCGACCAGCAGGCCGGAGGTCTCGTGCATCGACCGGACGAAGTCGCCCATGTTCTCGAGCGCGGTCGCATCGGGCCGGATGACGAGGGAGAGCCCCTCGTCGAGCGGGTTCAGCTCGAAGTCGGTGACGACGACGGCGATCTCGACGAGCTCGTCGACGGAGAGGTCGAGCCCCGTCATCTCGCAGTCGATCCAGACAAGACGGTCGGGGGCGCTACTCATGCGGGGCAGTCTATCGGCGGCCGCCGACACCCGGTCCGGCCGTCCCGCTCCTCCTACACTGGACCCTCGTGATCACGCTCGCCTGCTGCCTCCTGATCGTCAACGCCGTGTGGAACGCGATCGTCTGGCCGCCCTTCCTCCGCCGCGTCCGCAAGGACCCGCGGGCGCGCGACGCGGACGGCCGCGCGACGACCTTCCTCCGCGTGCACACGGTGCTCATCGGCGTGTCGCTCGCCCTCGCCGTGGTCTCCCTGGTCGTGGGAGTGCTGGGACTCGTCCGGGGCGCCTAGGCCCCGGCGGGCGCGGCCTCTGCGCTTCGGTATCGTGGTCGGAGTCCGCCCCCGTAGCTCAGCGGATAGAGCAGGAGCCTTCTAATCTCTTGGTCGCAGGTTCGATTCCTGCCGGGGGCACCATCGGATCGGGAGCGCGCCGGTCGCCGTCCCTAGTCTTGTCCCGGTGGCGTGCGGATCAGCGTCGACGCCTCGCGCCCGTCCTTCGACCGCGTCGCGGCCTCTCCTCGGGCGGCGCTGCGCTCCTCCGAGGAGTGACGCCCGGCACCCACGGGGTTTTCCTCCGCTCCGGTGACCCTCGGACGAGGACTCGCGGTCGCTCCACCAGTAACACACCGGCAAATCGGAGGCAACACCGGCGTGTTTCCCACCCGAAGTCGTTTGAGTGTCATTCAGGCACCTAGTCTTGGGGTGTCCGGAATTACAACGACGTAACGAACGGAGGTACGACCATGCTGCTCCTCGCCATCCTCGGTGGAATCGCCGTCGCGTGGACGATCGTCGCGGCGCCCCTCGCCGTACTGGTCGGCCGAGTCGCCCGTGCACGTGATGCACACAGCTAGTCAGTACACGCACCGCCCGCACCACGGAGAAGGCCCCGATCGCACTCGCGATCGGGGCCTTCTTCTCGTGGTCGGGAGCACTCAGACCGAGCTGCGGTCCTGGCCTCGGTCGTCGTCCGAGGCGGACCGCTCGAACCGGGCCTCGTCCGCCCGGACGACCGCCTCGTCGTCGGCCGGCACGTCGTCGCGGTCTCCGTCGGCCGGAGCCGGCGGCGTCGCGTCGTGCTCCGCGTCCGGCTGCGGCTCGGCGGCAGGAGCCGAGCGCTGCGGGTCGACGGGCGGCAGCTCCTCCACGGGACGCTCGCGCGACGGCACCTCCAGGCGGTCGACGTCGGCGAGCAGGCGGCGGGTCTCCTCCTGCGAGGCGTCCCCGGCCGACGCGGGGAGGACGATCGTGGGCGTCTGCGGGGCTGCAGAGCCGGAGGCGGAGCCCGCGCCGACGACGACCGGTGCGACGGCGGTCGGTGCGGCGGCCGGGGGAGCGGTGCGCTGGGGAGCGGCCTCGGCGGTGCTCGCGGCCCGATCGGACGACGGAGCGGACTCGGCGGAGCGGTCTCGACCCGTCTCCGAGAAGCGCCAGCGCTCGAGGTCGGCGAGGAAGGCCTTCCGGGCGCGCCCGGGCTTGTCCCGCCACTGCACGAGGCGGTCGCGGAACTCGCCCACGCTCGCCTGCGTCTGGTAGCCGCCGGTGCTCGACGTGTGCTTCAGCTCGGCGAGCTCGTGAGCGGCCCAGTTGGCCGCGACTCCGGAGCCCTTGACGGGCAGGAGGCGCAGGTGCGTCTCGGCCTGCGCGGACGCGCGGTCGCTGAGGACGCGCTCCGGGCTGCTGAGGACGTTCCAGGCCGAGGCGTCGACCGCGGCGTCGACGAGCGTCGCGATGACCGCGTTCTTCCGCTCGTGATCCTGCTGACGGATGAGGCGCGCGATGGAGGCCCGGAAGACGGAGCCGATCACGATCGCTCCGACCACCACGGCCAGCAGGACCACAGCGGCCGTGAAGACCGCCTGGTGCCCGTCGCTCGTGCGGATCCAGGACATGAACTCGTTCCACCACTGCATGGGGCGAACGCTATCCGGGGCGGTCGCCGCCGCCCGTTCGGCACGCCGCCGACCGGGCGGATCGGCGCGTCAGGCGACGCGGAAGACCTCGATCGCGTCGTCGACGCTCCAGAACTCGCCGAGCTCGGCGCCGGCGGGCATGCCCGCCCGCAGCAGCCGGGCGCGGTACCGCTCGCCGAGCGGATCCTCGACCAGCTCGATGTGGCCGACGACGGCACCCGAGCCGGTGCTCACGCGCCACAGCCGGGCGTTGACCCGGGTGAGCGTCGGCGGGGTGCGGGTGGCGTGCAGCGTGGACAGGGACATCGGTTCCTCCTGCTCGAGTCTCGGAGCACCCACCGGCCGAGTGCTGTCGCAGACTACGGCCGACCACCGACATCCCCGCCGGGGCGTCAGCGCAGGGTCGTCCCGTGCACCGCGAACTCCTCGATCGCGTCGATCTCCTCCTGCGAGAGGGGGCCGGCGTCCAGCGCGGCGACGTTCTGCTCGAGCTGCGCGACGCTCGACGCGCCGATGATGGCGCTCGTGACGGTGGGCACCCGGAGCACCCAGCTCAGGGCGAGCTGGGCCAGCGACTGGCCGCGCTGCTGCGCGATCGCGTTCAGGCCGCGGGCGCGTGTCAGGTACGCCTCGTCGATCCGGTCGGAGGAGAGGAAGCGCGACGTCGCCGCGCGGGACCCCTCCGGCACGGTGCCGTCGAGGTAGCGGTCCGTCAGGAGCCCCTGCGCCAGCGGCGAGAAGACGATGCAGCCGGTGCCGAGCTCGTCGAGCACGGGGAAGAGGCCGTCCTCGGGTCCGCGGTCGAAGAGCGAGTAGCGGGGCTGGTGCAGGAGGAGCGGCACTCCGCTGCCCGCCAGTGCCGCCTGCGCGGCCCGGGTCTGCTCGGGCGAGTAGTTCGAGATGCCGGCGTAGAGCGCCTTGCCCGACTCCACCGCCGAGACGAGAGCGCCCATGGTCTCCTCGATCGGAGTCTCCGGGTCCGGCCGGTGCGAGTAGAAGACGTCCACGTAGTCGACGCCGATCCGCTGCAGGCTCTGATCGAGCGAGGAGAGCAGGTACTTGCGCGAGCCGCCGTCCCCGTACGGGCCGGGCCACATGTCGTATCCGGCCTTGGACGAGATGACGATCTCGTCTCGGTACGGGCGGAGGTCCTCCGCGAGGATGCGGCCGAAGGCCGTCTCGGCGGCGCCGTAGGGCGGTCCGTAGTTGTTCGCGAGGTCGAAGTGGGTGACGCCCAGGTCGAACGCGCGGCGGAGGATCGCGCGCTGCGTGTCGAGGGAGCGGTCGGATCCGAAGTTGTGCCAGAGGCCCAGCGACAGGGCGGGCAGCAGCAGGCCGCTCCGTCCGGTGCGTCGGTAGTCCATGCGGTCGTAGCGGGCGGGGGCGGCGTCGTAGCTCACGCCGCGACTCTATTGCAGGGGGCGGATCCGCGGAATGCAGGGGGCGGTGAGCGTGTTGGACCGACTGACGCCTCCGGCACCCCGGACGCGTCGACGCGACAGGAAGTGAGTCACACGCAATGCGCACATTCGTACTCGCCGGAGGATGCTTCTGGTGTCTGGACGCCGTCTACCGCGTCCTCGACGGCGTGACCGACGTCGTCTCCGGCTACACCGGCGGCCGCACGACCGAGCCCGACTACGAGGACGTCTGCTCCGGGCGCACCGGCCACGCCGAGGCCGTCGCCGTCACCTTCGACCCCGAGGTCATCCCCGAGCAGGTCGTCCTCGACGTCTTCTTCACCCTGCACGACCCGCGACAGCTGAACCGCCAGGGCAACGACGTCGGCACGCAGTACCGCTCGGCGATGTTCTACTCCTCCGACGAGGAGAAGGAGCTGTTCGAGACCGCGCGCGACCGTGCGTCCGAGTGGTGGGACGGCCCGATCGTCACCGAGATCTCGCCGCTGGGCGTCTACTACCCCGCCGAGGACTACCACCAGGACTTCTTCGCGAAGAACCCGGGCCAGGGCTACTGCATGGCGGTCGCACTGCCCAAGGTGAACAAGATCCGCAAGTCCTACTCGAGGTACATCATCGCATCGTAACGCTCCTCCACAGGGGACGATCCGCTCGTCCTCTCCCCAGAAGGGCCCGCCTCCACCTCGGAGGCGGGCCCTTCGTCGCGACACTGGCCCTGCGGCGCCCGAGTGGTACCAGCCCCCCTCCGCCCGGGCGCCGTGCCCGTCGCAGCCGTGGCGGGGCAGGAGTAGAGAGGACACGACCATGACCGACACCCTGACCGTCATCGGGACCATCGGCACCGAGCCCCGGAGCATCGACACCTCCAGCGGCACCGCGATGACCAGCTTCCGGCTCGCCTCGACGCAGCGGCGCTACGACCGCTCGGAGCAGCGCTGGGTCGACGTCTCGACCAACTGGTACACCGTCACCGCGTTCAACGGCCTGGCCGGCAACGCGCTGTCCTCCCTGTCGCGCGGCGACCGGATCCTGGTCACCGGGCGGCTCGGGGTGAGGGCCTGGGAGGCGGGAGGCAAGGCCGGTACCGATGTGGTCCTCACGGCCGAGGGCATCGGGCACGACCTCGCCTGGGGGACCAGCAGCTTCACGAAGACCGTCGGGCGCGCCTCTGCTCCCGCCCCCGCCGCCGAGCCCGCGTGGAGCGAGGAGGCGCCGCGCGAGGGCGCCGCGGCGGGGGACTGGGGCGCGTCGGGCCAAGACCGCGGTGATGCCGTGCCCGAGCCGCCGGTGGCGGCGGGCGTCGGCGGAGGCGCTCCCGGTCTCTCGGTAGGATCCGGGGAGACCCCGTTCTGATCCGGGGGACCGGAGCGAGAGCCGTCCCGGTCGGGAGGAGCCGGGCGTGACACGGAACCGAGCGGCCCGCATCGCGCTCGTGCTCGGCGGTCTCGCCGTCTGCCTCTCCGGTTGCACGTCGCCGTCGGCGCCGGACCCCGTGGTGTCCTCCTCCGCGGCCGAGGCGCCGGCACCGGCGGAGTCCGCCGCACCCGTCGCCTTCGTGCCGGGCGGGACGACGGAGCAGAACCTCCCCGTGTTCGAGCAGACCCTTCGCGCGGCGGCCGAGCCCGATCCGGAGGTGAGCGGCTCCAGCGTGGTCGACGCGCTCGTCGCGGCGGGGTTCTCCCGCGAGTCGATGCAGCTGACAGCGGACGAGACCTCGGTCGGACTCGACGCGGACTCGGTGCAGGTCTCCGTCAAGCTCGGGGAGTCGTGCCTCATCGGCCAGTACGGCCCGAAGAGCGGCGGGGTGCGGGCGGTGATCGCGGCACCGATCGCGACCGGCGCCTGCCTGGTCGGCCGGACCGTACCGATCCAGCGCTGACGCGCTCGCCTCGACCGGGGTCCGCTCTGCCATGCGCCCCGGTCGGGGTCGGAAGGGACGAAAGGATCCTCGACAAGGCCCCTCGCCCGTCGAGTCCGAGAGCGCCCGGTGTTCGCCCGACGCTCCTGCAGGACCACTCCGACCGGTGCGGATCCGAGCGTGAGCACAGCCTCGTGCGAGCGGACCGGTCGACGATCCCGGTGGTCGGCGGCGCCCTCCCCTCCCCGGGACGCCGCTCCGCACGGTTAGGCTGCCCTGACCGACACGTGGGCCCCAGCGCGGGCACCGCGACGGACGTGCCGACAGGAGTGCTCGGCACGAGGACCACGACGAGGGGGAACTCGCCATGACCACATCCCGACCGCAGACGACGACGCGAGCGAGGTGGAGGCGCGCCGCCATCGCGGTCGCGAGCACGGCAGCCGTCGTTCTCGGAGTGACGACAGGAGCCGGAGCGGCTGCCGCAGCGGAGACGCGTTTGCAGACGAAGCCCTACCCCTACAGCTGGTCGACCACCGAGACGTTCTCGGCCGCTCAGACCGCTCCCGTGGCGGGAGATGTCACCGGGCTCGACGTCACGCTGTCCGACTCCGCCCGGCCGACGGGGAGGTACCCGGCGTTCACGACGTACAACTGGGTGATCGGCGACTACGCCCTCACAGGGTCGGTGGAACTCGACCCCGGGGATCGCACCTTCCTCATCGACCTGAAGCGGCCCCTCTCCTCGTTCGGCGGTGGGACTGTCGCCCTCCAGATCACGGCGCAGAAGCCGCCGCTGGAGGAGAAAGAGACTCCGATCGGCCAGCCGGTCGACAGCGGCTTTGAGCTGACCACGTCGGCCACCCTCTCCGTCGCCGGAGCCTCCGGCGCCGGCGGTGTCGGCGGGGTCGACCTCAGCAGCAGCGCACAGACGCTCCAGCGGAGCGCCGCGTACTTCGCGTACGAGAAGGTCGACACGGCTCTGGACGTCAAGGGTGGCGACACCGTCGTCCTCGAGTCCAACCGGGACGACTTCTACGACCTCCAGGGGCTCGCCGCCTATGTCGGTCCCAGCAGGACCGAGCGGATCCCCGCCCAGGTGAGTACGAACAGCAGACGGTCCGCGGTCACCGTGACGATCCCCTCGAGCGCCTACGACGCCTACAAGGACCGCGCCAGCAGCCTGGTCCAGGTCACCGGCGTCAGCAACGGCAGGGTGGACCAGCCCCGCGGAGCGACCATCACGTCGGACGCCGCGGTCCGCGTGACGGGAAGCGGAGCCACCACCCCGCCGGTCACGCCGACCCCGACGGCCACCGCGACCACCCCGCCGGTCACGCCGAGCCCGACCACTCCTCCGGTCACGCCCGTGCCGACCAGTACGCCGACGGCCCCGCCTGCCGGCTCGCCGGTCGTCTCGCGCATCTCGGGCACCGACCGTCAGGGCACCGCGGTCGAGGTGTCCAAGCGCACCTTCCCGGCGAACGTCCCCGTCGTCTACGTCGCCACCGGGCAGAACTTCCCGGACGCGCTCAGCGCCGGACCCGCCGCGGCCAATGCGCGCGGGCCGCTGCTCCTGGTCGACCGCGACTCGATGAGCCAGGTCGTCCGCACCGAGCTGACGCGTCTCAAGCCCGCGAAGATCGTCGTCGTGGGCTCCGAGCTCAGCGTCGGCAGCCAGGTCTACAGCGACCTGGCCGCGTATGCGCCGAAGGGGAAGACCACACGCATCGGCGGAGTCGACCGCTACGACACCTCGAAGCTGATCCTCCAGGACGCCTTCAGGGGCGGCTCCTCGATGGCCTGGCTGGCCACGGGCGAGAAGTTCCCCGACGCCCTGAGCGCCAGCGCCGCAGCCGGCGCGAATCGCGCTCCGGTGGTGCTGACCAACGGAACCGGCTCCACGGTGGACCCCCTCACCCAGCAGATCATCAGCGGCCTCAAGGTCAGTAGCTTGACGATCGCGGGCTCGACGCTCTCGGTCAGCGCCGGCATCGAGCGCTCGATCACGGGCCCGGTGATCACCCGCATCGGCGGGACCGACCGGTACGACACCTCGGAGAAGCTGAACGAGGCGGCCTTCACCTCGGCGACGACCGTCTACCTCGCGACCGGTGAGAAGTTCCCCGACGCCCTGGCCGGAGCCACGGCGGCGGGCTACACCAGGAGCCCGCTCTTCGCGGTCCAGCCCACCTGCGTGCCCCGGGCGGTCCTCGCCGACATCACCGCGTCCAAGGCGACGCAGGTGATCCTGCTCGGCAGCACGGACACGCTGTCCGAGGCGGTGGAGCGCCTGACGCCCTGCAGCTGATCCGCACCGTCGTCCGCTGACGCGATCCGCCCTCCCCACCGGCCCGGCCGGAGCGGAGGGCGGTTCGCGTTCAGGCGCTCCCTCCGACGCGGACCGGCGAGTTCCCGTTATCCTCGACTGGTGCGGACGGTCCCGCGGCCTGCGCTCCGCGTCGGCCGGGGCCCGGCGTCCCGCCCCGGTCCGAGCCTCCGTCAGCGCCTCCGCGCGGAGCAGGGGACCGGCGGGCGACCCGACTCCGCGCAGACCGACGGACTTGAGGACTGGGCATGGCTGAATACATCTACTCGATGGTGCGCGCGCGGAAGGCGGTCGGCGACAAGCTGATCCTGGACGACGTCACCATGTCGTTCCTGCCGGGAGCGAAGATCGGCGTGGTCGGGCCCAACGGCGCCGGCAAGTCGACGATCCTGAAGATCATGGCGGGGCTGGACACGCCGAGCAACGGCGAGGCGCGGCTCAGCCCGGGCTACACCGTCGGCATCCTGATGCAGGAGCCCGAGCTCGACGAGACCAAGACGGTGCTCGAGAACGTCCAGGTGGGCGTGGGCGAGATCAAGGGCAAGATCGACCGCTTCAACGAGATCTCCCTCGCGATGGCCGACCCGGACGCCGACTTCGACAGTCTCCTCGCCGAGATGGGGACCCTGCAGGAGGCGATCGACGCCGCCGACGCCTGGGACCTGGACTCGCAGCTGGAGCAGGCGATGGACGCGCTGCGCACCCCGCCGGGGGACTCCCTCGTCACCAACCTCTCGGGTGGCGAGAAGCGCCGCGTGGCGCTCACCAAGCTCCTCCTGCAGAAGCCCGACCTGCTGCTGCTCGACGAGCCCACCAACCACCTCGACGCCGAGAGCGTGCTCTGGCTCGAGCAGTTCCTCTCGAAGTACCCCGGCGCCGTGCTCGCCGTCACCCACGACCGGTACTTCCTCGACAACGTCGCGGAGTGGATCGCCGAGGTCGATCGCGGACACCTCTACCCCTACGAGGGCAACTACTCGACGTACCTCGAGAAGAAGAGCGCCCGCCTGGAGGTCCAGGGCAAGAAGGACGCCAAGCTCGCCAAGCGGCTCACCACCGAGCTCGACTGGGTGCGCAGCAACGCCAAGGGCCGTCAGGCCAAGTCGAAGGCGCGCCTGGCGCGCTACGAGGAGATGGCGGCCGAGGCCGAGAAGACGCGCGTGCTCGACTTCGAGGAGATCGTCATCCCGGTGGGCCCCCGTCTGGGCTCCCAGGTCATCGACGCGAAGAAGCTGCACAAGCAGTTCGGCGAGCGCGTCCTCATCGACGACCTCAGCTTCACGCTGCCCCGCAACGGCATCGTCGGCGTCATCGGCCCGAACGGCGTCGGCAAGACCACGCTCTTCAAGACGATCGTCGGCTTCGAGCCGCTCGACTCGGGCGACCTGAAGATCGGCGAGACGGTCGACATCTCCTACGTCGACCAGAGCCGCGGCGGCATCGACCCGCAGAAGAACCTGTGGGAGGTCGTCTCCGACGGGCACGACTACATCACCGTCGGGAAGACCGAGATCCCCTCCCGCGCCTACGTCTCGCAGTTCGGCTTCAAGGGCCCGGACCAGCAGAAGAAGGCCGGCGTCCTCTCAGGTGGCGAGCGGAACCGCCTCAACCTCGCGCTGACGCTCAAGCAGGGCGGCAACCTGCTCCTGCTCGACGAGCCCACCAACGACCTGGACGTCGAGACCCTGGGCAGCCTCGAGAACGCGCTCCTCGAGTTCCCGGGCTGCGCCGTGGTGATCACGCACGACCGGTGGTTCCTCGACCGCATCGCGACCCACATCCTCGCCTACGAGGGCACCGAGGAGGATCCGGCCAACTGGTACTGGTTCGAGGGCAACTTCGAGGCGTACGAGGAGAACAAGATCGAGCGCCTCGGCCCGGACGCGGCGAAGCCGCACCGCTCCGCGTACCGCAAGCTCACCCGCGACTGATGCGCCTGCACGTCGCCATCCCGCTGCGCTGGTCGGACTTCGACGCCTACGCGCACGTGAACAACGCCGAGATGCTGCGCCTGCTCGAGGAGGCGCGCATCCAGGCGTTCTTGAAGCCGGACTCGCCGCAGCCCGGCGGGATGGCGACGGCGGTGCTCGACGCACGGCCGGGCGCCGAGTCGATCAGCCTCATCGCCCGGCAGGAGATCGAGTACCTCGCGCCGATCCCGTACATGCGCGCGCCGATCGACGTGGAGCTGTGGATCGGGCGGATCGGCGGGGCGAGCCTCGAGGTCTGCTACGAGCTCTACTCGCCCGCCGGCGTCGTCCCGCGGGTGCTCTTCACGAAGGCGGCCACCACTCTGGTGCTGGTCACGGCCGCGACGGGCAGGCCCCAGCGCATCCCGGAGGAGCTCCGCGAGGCGTGGGGCCCCTACGTCGAGGAGCCCATCACCTTCTCGAAGCGGGGCTGAGCTCAGCCCAGGGGGACGCGGACCATGCCCTCCTGGGCGACGCTCGCCACGAGCACGCCCTCCTGCGTGTAGATGCGCCCGAGCGAGAGCCCGCGTCCGCCGGACGCGCTCGGCGCCTCCTGCACGTAGAGGAGCCACTGGTCCACGCGCGCGGGGCGGTGCCACCACATCGCGTGGTCGAGGCTCGCTATCCGCAGGCCCGGCGTCGTCCACGCCGCACCGTGCCGGCGGAGCGTGGATTCGAGGATCGTGTAGTCGCTCGCGTAGGCGAGGGCGGCGCGGTGCAGCATCGGATCGTCCGGCAGCGGTCCGAGCGAGCGCATCCACACGCTCTGGTGCGCGACCCGCTCGGGGTCGGCCCGGAGGTACACCGGCTGCTCGACGTGCCGCACGTCGAAGGGGCGCTGCGTGGCCCAGAAGCTGCCGACCGGGTGGTCGACCCCCGCGAGGATCTCAGCGGTGCTCGGCAGCGACTCCGGGTCGGGGATCCCCTCCGGCATCGGCGCCTGGTGGTCGAGGCCCTCGTCCTCGGTCTGGAACGAGGCGATCATCGAGAGGATGGGGCGTCCGTTCTGGTAGGCCTGCGTCCGACGGGTGCAGAAGGAGCGGCCGTCGTGGATCCGGTCGACCGAGAACGTGATCGGCAGGGAGACGTCCCCGGGGCGGAGGAAGTACCCGTGCATCGAGTGCACGGAGCGCCCCTCGACGGTGCGACCGGCCGCGATGAGCGACTGCGCGAGGACCTGGCCGCCGAAGACCCGCCCCTCGGGCATCCACTGCGAGGGACCCGTCGAGATGTCCTCGCTGGTGCGGGCGCCGGTGTCCGTCAGGTCGAGCGCGGTGAGGAACGAGGACAGGGGATCGGGCACGGTACCTCCGGGGTGTCGGGCGGTCGGGCGAGCGGCCTCGGGTAAGTTTATCGACGCGATGAGTTCGTCCTTCTCCCTGGCGGATCCGCCCAGCCTGTCGGATCTGCGCGTCTTCCTCGGCCGTTCGGCCCGGGTCGAGGACGGTGCGGTCCGGCTCCTCGCCGACGACCACGTGCTGGCCGCCTACACGCCGATCCTCCAGCCCCGCGGTCTGCTCGACCGCTCCGCGACCGTGCTGGGCCTGCGCGTCTTCGCGCTCGACGAGCCCGCCGGCTTCGACCGGGTCGTGCCGATCCGTGCGCTGTCGGACCGCCTCGCCCGCCTGCAGTGGGAGCCGGGCGGAGCGGACGGCAAGCCGGTCGTCCTGCCCGACGGCGACGACGCGACGGCGGGGCCCTGGGCGGGCGTCTCCCCGCCCCGCGGCGGCTGGACCCGGCGCGAGCCGGTGGACCCGGGCTTCCTGGAGCGCGTCGCGCGCGAGGGGATCGACGAGATCGCGGCGGCCGTCGGCTCCGAGACGGGCGAGCAGATCGTCGGCCGCGTGCGGTCGAGCGTCTGGGGCCGCCCGCTCGACGGCCTCGAGGACGTCCCGGCGGGAGCGGCGTTCGCCCTCTTCGCGCTCGGGTTCCTCGGCGCCGACGACCCGGTCGCCCTGCTCGAGAGCGGCGCCTGGCGCCGCCTCACCTCACGGCGCGGACACGTGCTGGTCCGCACCCCGGGCTGAGCGGCTACTCCTCGAAGGTGTTCACCATCGCGTGGGCGGCGCGCTCCAGGTAGTCCCAGAGCAGTGCGTCGTCGGCCGGAGCGAGCTCGAGATCGTCGACGGCCGTCCGCATGTGCTGGAGCCAGTGGTCGCGGGCCTCGGGGTTGATCCGGAAGGGCTGGTGCCGCATCCGCAGGCGCGGGTGGCCGCGCTCCTCGCTGTAGGTGCCCGGCCCGCCCCAGTACTGCTCGAGGAAGCCGGTCAGCCGCTGGATCGCGCCCTCGAGGTCGTGCTCGGGGTACATCGGCCAGAGGACCTCGTCCTCGCGGACGCCCTCGTAGAACCGGCGGACCAGTCGCTCGAACGTCGGCCGGCCGCCGATGTGCTCCCAGAAGCTGCGCAGCGGAGGCGTGCCGCCGATCTGCAGGCCGCTCACGAGCGCGATCCCGTCGGGCCGGAGGTGCCGCCGCCGTCCTGGGGCGGCGTCCCGCTCCCGCGCCGCAGCGCGCGGGGGAGCCGCACGGGCTTGCCGTGCTCGGTGCTGATCGTGGGGGAGGGCGTGGTCCGCGGCGGCTTGGCGCCTCCGACGCTCGTCGCCCCCTCGAAGCCCTCGAGGACGACGGTGGCCAGCGAGGGGAGCTTGACGTCGAGCGCGTCGAGCGACTTCTTCAGGCGCAGGCGCAGCTCGCGGGCGACGTCGTCCTTAGCGGTGGTGCGGGTCTTGACCACGACCCGGATGACCAGGGCGTCGTCGGCGATGGACTCCAGGCCCCAGAGCTCGGGCTTGTCGATGATCCGGGCCCGCCAGCGACTGCTCGCCGCCAGCTCGTTCGCTGTCGCGAGGACCGTGGACTGCACCTGCTCGAGGTCCGTCTCGTAGGGCACGGCCAGGTCGACGATGACGCGCGACCAGCCCTGCGACATGTTCCCGACCCGGACGATCTCGCCGTTGCGGACGAACCAGAGGGTGCCGTTGACGTCGCGGATCTGCGTCACCCGGACGCCGACCGACTCGACCACGCCCGTCGCCTGCCCGGTGTCGACGACGTCGCCGACCCCGAGCTGGTCCTCCGCGACCATGAACAGCCCGTTCAGGACGTCCTTGACGATGTTCTGCGCGCCGAAGCCGAGGCCCGCGCCGAGGGCGGCCGTCAGCAGGGCGAAGGAGCCGATGAGGTCCTTGTCGATCGTCGTCACGATCATGACCAGGGCGATGACGACGATCAGGATCGAGCTCAGGTTGTTGAGGATCGACCCGAGCGTGCGCGTGCGCTGCACCACCCGCACGGCCGCGAGCGGCGACGCGGCGATCGACTGGGTGTCCTCGACGCGCTGTCGGCGCTTCACTCCCGACACGATCTGGTCGACGACGCGGCCGATCACGAAGTGGGCGATGACGCGCACCAGCAGCGCGCCCAGCACGATCCCGAGGATCGCGACCACCTTCCAGAAGGGCTCGGACTCGAAGAAGGAGACGGTGGCGGCGACAGGGTCCGGGGTGGAGGTCTGAAGAAGCAGCATGACCGCTCCAGGCTACGGGACGCCTCCCTCCGAGACGGGTGCACGAGCCCCGAGCGCGTATAGATTCGAGGCGGGTCCGCTCGGACCCGGACACCGCCCTGGGAAGGACGCCCGATGCTCCACTCCACCCGGACTCCCGCCGAGAAGCGCCGCCTCTTCCGCGAGCGCCTCGCCTCGGGCGAGCTGCTGCAGCTGCCCGGCGCGTTCACTCCGCTCTCCGCGCGCCTCATCGAGGCGAAGGGCTTCGACGGGATCTACGTCTCGGGCGCCGTGCTCTCGGCCGAGCTGGGGCTGCCGGACATCGGGCTCACCACGCTCAGCGAGGTGGCCGGCCGCTCGCAGCAGATCGCGCGCCTGACCGACCTGCCCGTCCTCGTCGACGCGGACACCGGCTTCGGCGAGCCGCTGAACGTCGCTCGCACGGTGCAGATGCTCGAGGACGCCGGAGTCGCGGGGCTGCACATCGAGGACCAGGTGAACCCCAAGCGCTGCGGGCACCTCGACGGCAAGGCGGTCGTGGACGAGGCGACCTCGGTGCGGAGGATCGCGGCGGCCGTCGACGCGCGCCGCGACTCCGACCTGGTGATCATGGCCCGCACCGACATCCGCGCCCTCGACGGCCTGCCGGCCGCGATCGACCGCGCCAAGCGCCTCGTCGACGCCGGAGCCGACGCGGTGTTCCCCGAGGCGATGCGCGACCTGTCCGAGTTCGAGGCCGTGCGCGCCGCGATCGACGTGCCGATCCTCGCCAACATGACCGAGTTCGGCAAGAGCGAGCTGTTCACCGCGCAGCAGCTCGCCGACGTCGGCGTCAACGTCGTGATCCACCCGGTCTCGCTGCTCCGGATCGCGATGGGCGCCGCGATGCGGGCACTCGACGCCCTCAAGGCGGAGGGCTCGCTCCGCTCGGAGGTCGCGGGCATGCAGACGCGCGCCGAGCTCTACGAGCTCCTCGACTACGCCTCGTACAGCCGCTTCGACGAGGGCGTCTTCGACTTCTCGCTCGCCGACCACTACGGCGCCTGAGCGCGCCGACCCGCACGAACCGGCGGCGCTCCCCGGTGCCGCCGCCCGCCTCTCGCGAAGGAGCGAAGGATGAGCACGACCGATCAGGACATCCGCAAGGGACTCGTGGGGGTCGTCGTCGACACGACGGCCGTCTCGAAGGTCGACCCGGCGTCGAACTCGCTGCTCTACCGCGGCTATCCCGTGCAGGAGCTCGCGGCGGGGACCTCGTTCGAGGACGTGGCCTGGCTGCTCTGGCACGGCGAGCTCCCCACTGCGGAGGAGGCGGCCGGGCTGGCCGCCGTGGAGCGGGCCCACCGCGCCCTGGCCCCCGAGGTGCGCACCGTGATCGACCTGCTGCCGCTGTCGGCGCACCCGATGGACGTGGTGCGAACGGCGGTGAGCGTCCTGGGCGCGCTGGAGGAGGATCCGGACGCCGACGCTCCCGAGGCCGTGCTGGAGCGCTCCGTGCGGCTCTGGGCGGCACTGCCGGCGATCGTCGCCTACGCTCAGCGCCGCCTGCGCGGCCTCGAGCCGATCGATCCGCGCGACGACCTCGACTACTCCGAGAACTTCCTCTGGACGACCTTCGGCGAGGTGCCGGAGCCGGTCGTCGTCGACGCGTTCCGCGTCTCGCTGGTGCTCTACGCCGAGCACTCCTTCAACGCCTCGACCTTCACGGCCCGCGTCGTGACGTCGACGCTGTCGGACGTCCACTCCGCCGTGACCGCCGCCGTGGGAGCGCTCAAGGGACCGCTCCACGGCGGGGCGAACGAGGCCGTGCTGCACGTGCTCGACGAGGTCGGCACCGGACCGGAGGCGGACCGGCGGTCCCGCGAGTGGCTCGCCGAGGCTCTCGGACAGCGCCGGAAGGTCATGGGGTTCGGCCACCGGGTCTACAAGTCGGGCGATTCGCGGGTGCCGACCATGGACGCCGCTCTCCGGCGGCTCGCCGAGCATGAGGGGG
Organism: Rathayibacter sp. AY1F2; assembly: GCF_002930885.1. Lineage (NCBI taxonomy): Bacteria > Bacillati > Actinomycetota > Actinomycetes > Micrococcales > Microbacteriaceae > Rathayibacter > Rathayibacter sp. AY1F2. The sequence continues at coordinate 24,581 of NZ_PSVG01000010.1, forward strand.
CCGGCGAGATGATGGAGCTGTACGACGCTCTGGCCGCGGCGATGGCCGAGCGGACGGGCATCCTGCCGAACCTCGACTACCCGTCCGGCCCCGCCTACCGGCTGATGGGCTTCGACACCGGGATCTTCACTCCGCTGTTCGTCGCCGCGCGGGTGGTGGGCTGGACGGCCCACGTGATCGAGCAGCGGGGCTCGAACGCGCTCATCCGGCCGCTGTCCGCCTATGACGGGCCGGAGCGCCGCTCGGTCCCGCAGCGCTAGGCGCCGGGAGCGGGGAGAGCCGCCCGGTCCCGCAGCGCCGAGCGCCGGGGGACCGGGCGGCTCACTGTCAGCCCCGGGTGTCGCGCTCCTGGGCGCGGAGCGCACGCTCCACGCCGGCCAGGTTCTCGATCACGAGTCGGCGCAGCGCCGGGACCTCCGGGTTCGCGTCGAGCCAGGCGCGGGTGGCGTCGACGATCTCCTGCGAGGGCGTGGCGGCCGGGTAGAAGCCGACGACCAGGTACTCGGCGATCTTGTAGCTCTTCGACTCCCAGAGGGTGCGGAGGGCGTCGAAGTAGACCGGGACCATCGCGTCGAGCAGGCGCGGGTCGGCGGCGCGCTGGAAGCCCAGGCCCGTCGAGCGGACGATCGTGTTCGGTGCCGAGTCGTCGGCCGTGACGGAGTCCCACGCCGCGCGCTTCGCCTCCGCGGTCGGCAGTGCGGCACGGGCGTGCGCGGCCGACTGCTGGCCGGTCGCCGTGTTGTCCGAGGCGAGCGCCGCGTCGATGTCGTCCGCACCGGCCCGCCCACCGGCGACGAGAGCGATCAGCAGCTCCCAGCCGAGGTCGGTGTCGATGTCGAGGCCGCCGAGGGCGGTGGAGCCGTCGAGCAGCGCCTGCACGGCCTCGAGGTGCGCCGGGGTGGACGCGATCGCGGCGAAGAACTTCACGAACTGGAACTGCGCGTCGCTGCCCGGCTCGGCGCTCTGCGCGAGCGTCCACAGCTGATCGCCCGCCTCCTCGACGACCTCGGCCCGGTACTCCGGAGCGACGTACTGGGTGGCGGTGGCGACGAGCTGGTTGAGCACCGTCCGCAGGGTCGTGGACTCGGTCTCGGTCGCGACGTTGCCCAGGACGAGGCGGACGAAGTCGCGCGGCGCCGACTCGGCGTCGCGGGTCGAGTCCCAGACAGAGCCCCAGACCAGCGAGCGGGCCAGGGGGCTGTCGATGCTCGCGAGGTGCTCGACGGCCACGGCGAGCGAGGCGTCGTCGAGGCGGACCTTCGCGTAGGCGAGGTCGTCGTCGTTGAGCAGCACGAGCGCCGGGCGGGTGCGGCCGATCAGCTCGGGCACCTCGGTGCGCTCCCCGTCGACGTCCAGCTCGAGGCGGTCGACGCGGACGAGGCGCTCGCCCTCGAAGTCGTACAGGCCGATCGCCAGGCGGTGCGGGCGGATCGTCGGGTACTCCTCGACCGCGGTCTGCAGGATCGCGAAGGACGCGATCGCTCCGCTCTCGTCGACCGCGATCTCGGGGCGGAGCGTGTTCACGCCGGCCGTCTCGAGCCACTGCGCCGACCACTCGGTGAGGTCGCGCCCGCTGGTGGCCTCCAGCTCGACCAGCAGGTCGCGCAGCTCCGTGTTCGAGAAGGCGTGCTTGACGAAGTACTCGTGGACGCCGGCGAGGAACTCCTTCTCGCCGACCCACGCGACGAGCTGCTTGAGCACCGAGGCGCCCTTGGCGTAGGTGATGCCGTCGAAGTTGACCTGGACGTCCTCGAGGTCGTTGATGGTCGCGACGATCGGGTGGGTCGAGGGCAGCTGGTCCTGGCGGTAGGCCCAGCTCTTCTCCATCGCGGCGAAGGTGGTCCACGCCTCGGTCCACTCCGTCGCCTCCGCGGTGGCGAGGGTGGAGGCGTACTCGGCGAACGACTCGTTGAGCCAGAGGTCGTTCCACCACTTCATCGTGACCAGGTCGCCGAACCACATGTGGGCGAGCTCGTGGAGGATCGTGACGACCCGGCGCTCCTTGATCGCGTTCGTCACCTTGGAGCGGAACACGTAGGTCTCGGTGAAGGTCACCGCTCCCGCGTTCTCCATCGCGCCGGCGTTGAACTCGGGGACGAACAGCTGGTCGTACTTCGCGAACGGGTACGGCACGCCGAACTTCTCCTCGTAGAAGGCGAAGCCCTGCTTCGTCTTCTCGAACACGTAGTCGGCGTCGAGGAAGGGCGCGAGCGAGGCCCGGGCGAAGACCCCCAGCGGGATGGTGCGGCCGTCGGAGGAGACGAGCGAGTCGGTCTCGACCACGTAGGGTCCGGCGACGAGGGCCGTGATGTAGGAGGAGATGCGCGGGGTGGGCTCGAAGCTCCAGGTCGCAATCCCCTCGCCCGCCGGGACCGGCTCGGGAGTGGGCTGGTTCGACACGACCTGCCACTGCGCGGGTGCGGTGACGGTGAAGCGGAACTCGGCCTTGAGGTCCGGCTGCTCGAACACCGCGAAGACGCGGCGGGAGTCGGGCACCTCGAACTGCGAGTACAGGTACACCTCGCCGTCGACGGGGTCGACGAAGCGGTGCAGGCCCTCGCCCGTGTTGGTGTAGAGCATGTCGGCGACGACGGTGAGCTCGTTGTCCGCAGCCAGGGAGTCGAGGCGGATCCGGACGCCGTCGGCGACGTCGGCGGGGTCGAGCTCCGCGCCGTTGAGGGTGACGGAGTGGACCGTGCCCGTGACGGCGTCGATGAAGCTCGAGGCGCCCTCGGTGGCGGAGAAGCGCACCGTGGTGGTGCTGAGGAAGGTCTCGGCTCCCCGGGTCAGGTCGAGGGCGATGTCGTAGTCGTGGACCTGGATCAGCGAGGCGCGCTCCTGCGCCTCGCTCCGGGTGAGGTTGTCTCCTGGCACGGGGGTGCTCCATCCGTTCGTCTCGGGCGCTGCCGCGGGCGCCGGGGTGCGGGCGCCGCCGATCCACCCTAGAGCTGCCGGGACCCGCCGTGGAGCCCCGTGGCGCCGATCCTGCGGAGCCGCCGGGGAGCGCGGACGCGGCCCCGGCGAGCGGCGTAGCGTGTCCCCATGACCTCTGTGGACTTCTGGTTCGACCCCTCCTGCCCGTGGGCCTGGATGACCTCGCGATTCGTGGACGAGGTGACCCCCGCGCGCGACCTCGACGTGCAGTGGCACATCATGAGCCTCGCCGTCCTCAACGAGGACAAGGACGTGGACGACTCGTACCGCGCCTTCCTCCCGCGCGCGCTGCGCTACACGCGCCTGGTCGCCGCCGTCGCCGAGCGCGAGGGCCGCGAGCACGTGAAGCCGCTCTACGACGCGCTCGGCACCCGGATCCACCCGGGCGGGCGCACCGACGTCGACGCGGTGATCGCCGAGTCGCTGGCCGAGCTCGGCCTGCCCGCGGAGCTCGCCGCCCACGCCGACTCGGACGAGCACGACGAGCCGATGCGCGCCTCCCACTTCGACGGGATCGAGCGGGTCGGCCAGGACGTCGGCACCCCGGTCATCGCGATCGGGGACGTCGCCTTCTTCGGCCCCGTCATCTCGCCGATCCCGAGGGGCGAGCAGGCGCTGACCCTCTGGGACGGCATCGTCGCCGCCGCCTCCTTCGACGGCTTCTTCGAGCTCAAGCGCTCGCGGACCCGCGACCCGCAATTCGACTGAGCCGACCCGCGGTACTCTGGCTACCGGCCCGGGCACCGCGGGCCCCAGACGGCTCTTCCGGAGGAGTTCTCTCGTGCGCATCCACATCGCCACGGACCACGCAGGGCTGGACTTCAGCCGTCACCTGATCGAGCATCTCGGCGCCGCCGGTCACGACGTGATCGACCACGGCCCCACGTCCTACGACCCGCTGGACGACTACCCGTCCTTCTGCATCAACGCCGCCGCCGCGGTCGTCCGCGATCAGGAGGCGGGGGTCGAGGCTCTCGGCGTCGTCTTCGGCGGCTCGGGCAACGGCGAGCAGATCGCGGCGAACAAGGTCGCGGGCGTGCGCGCGGCGCTCGTATGGAACCTGAGCACCGCCGTGCTGGCCCGCCAGCACAACGACGCGAACGTCATCTCGATCGGGGCCCGCCAGCACTCCGTCGAGGAGGCCACCGGCTTCATCGACGCGTTCGTCGCCGAGCCCTTCACCTTCGAGGAGCGGCACGTGCGCCGCATCGCGCAGCTCGCCGAGTACGAGGCCACCGGCGACATCGCCGGCCGGGTCGTCGACTCCGCCGCGAAGGAGCGCTGAGTGCCCGAGGGGCACTCCGTCCACCGGATCGCCCTGCAGTTCGAGCGCGACGTCGTCGGGCACCGCGTCGCGACCAGCAGCCCCCAGGGTCGCTTCACCGAAGGAGCCGCGCTCCTCGACGGGCGCGAGGTCCTCGAGTCCACGGCCGTCGGCAAGCACCTGCTGCTGCGCTTCGAGGGCGACCTGACGCTGCACGTCCACCTCGGCCTCTACGGTGCGTGGGACTTCCTCGGGCACGTCTCGCCGCTGTTCCCGGACGGGAAGGCCGGCAGCAGCATCGGCGCTCCCCGGCGCCGCCGCGCCGTGCGCCTCTCCGAGACGGAGCACGAGACCGACTCCGATCTCGACGAGTTCCCGCCGCCGCCCGTGGGCGCGGTGCGCGTGCGCATCATGACGGAGGAGACCGTCGCCGACCTGCGCGGCCCCACCGCCTGCGAGGTGATGGACCCCGCCCAGGTGGAGGCCCTCCTCGCCCGCCTCGGTCCGGATCCGGCCGACGACGACTCCGACGAGGCGCGCGACCGCTTCGTGAACCGGCTCCGCAGGACGGCGACGCCGGTCGGGCTGGTGCTGATGGACCAGTCCGTGGTCAGCGGCATCGGCAACATCTACCGCGCGGAGCTGCTCTACCGCGCCGGCCTCGACCCGCACACTCCCGGCAAGCAGGTGCCGCTGGAGCTCGCACAGGAGCTGTGGCGGGACTGGGCGGACCTGCTCGAGGACGGCATCCGGACCGGGATGATGATCACGCGCCGCGGCCTGACGAAGACGGAGCGCTCGAAAGCCGTCCGCAGCCGCGCCGAGCGCAACTACGTCTACAAGCGGGAGGGCCTGCCCTGCCGCGTCTGCGGCACGAACGTGCTGCTCGAGGAGATCGGCGCGCGCAAGCTCTACTGGTGCCCGGTGTGCCAGTCGTGAGCGCGGGTGGAGAGCGGTCGGCCCGGTCGCGCACCCGCCGAGCCGTCCGCCCCGCGCTCCGCGAGGCCGCCCGATGACCGGCGGTCTCCTGCTCCGGGGCGCCCGCCTCCTCGGCTCGTCCCGACCCGGTGCCGTGCTCCTGCGCGACGGCCGCGTGGAAGCGGTCGGACCGGACGCCGCCGCCGCCCCGGGCGACGAGGTGCGCGACCTCGACGGGCGCTGGGTGCTCCCCGGCCTCTGGGACGAGCACGTCCACTTCTCCCAGTGGGCGATGACGGCCCCGCGCCTGGACGTCTCGTCAGCCGACTCGGCCCGCGGAACGGCGGACGCGGTCCGACGTCGCCTGGCGGAGGAGCCCGGTACCGGCACGCTGATCGGCTTCGGCTTCCGCGACGGCCTCTGGCCGGAGCCGCCGACGACCGCGCTCCTGGACGAGGTCTCTCCGGAGCGGCCCGTCGTGCTGATCAGCGGCGACCTGCACTGCGCCTGGCTGAACTCCGCCGCGTACCGGCGCTACGCCGTCGCTCCCGAGCCCGAGCTGCTGCGCGAGGACGCCTGCTTCGAGCTCGTCACCGCACTCGGCGCCCTCGGCGACGACGAGCTCGACGCACTCGCCGACGCTGCGGCGCGGCGGGCTGCGGCTCGCGGGGTGGTCGGCGTCGTCGACCTCGAGATGCGCTGGAATGTGGGGGACTGGCCCCGTCGCGTCGCTGGCGGAGCACGCTCCCTCCGCGTCGACACCGGCGTCTACCGCGACCACCTCGACCGCGCCCTCGCGGAGGGACTGCGCACGGGCGACGAACTCGACGGCGGTGACGGCCTGCTGCGGATGGGCCCGCTCAAGGTCCTGATCGACGGCTCCCTCAACACGAGGACCGCCTACTGCGCCCACCCCTACGCCGACCACGACGGCAACGGCGTCCTCACCGTGGAGCCCGCCGAGCTGGACGAGCTGCTCGCCCGCGCGGCCGCCGGGGGCATCCGCTCCACCGTGCACGCGATCGGAGACGCCGCGGCGACGCTGGCTCTGGACGCGCTCGGCCGGGTCGGCGGGGGCCGGATCGAGCACGCTCAGCTGCTCGCGGAGACCGACCTTCCGCGGTTCGCCGCGCTCGGCGTGGAGGCCGGAGTGCAGCCCGCGCACGCGCTCGACGACCGCGAGGTGGCGGAGCGGTACTGGCCGGGACGCACCGGCCGGGCGTTCCCGCTGCGCTCGCTGCTCGACTCCGGGGCCCGCGTGGTGCTCGGCTCGGACGCTCCGGTCGCTCCGCTCGACCCGTGGGTCGCGATCTCGGCCGCGGTCGCGCGGGCGCTGCCGGGCGACGAGCCATGGCATCCGGAGCAGCGGGTGAGCGTCGAGGAGGCGATCGTCGCCTCGACCCGGGTGCGCCGGCTCACGCCCGCGGCCGGCGATCCCGCCGATCTGGTGGTGGTCGACCGCGATCCGCTCGCCGCCGATGCAGGAGCCCTCCGATCCATGCCGGTCGCCGCGACCCTCCTGGCGGGCCGCTTCACGCACGGCGGCTGACCCGCGCCCGTCGCGACTCCGGCTGCTCCGGATCGCGCGGACGGGCCGGGGAACGACGACGGCCCGCGGGATCCGAGGATCCGCGGGCCGGTCGAGGCGTGGTGCTCAGCTCTCGCTGACGTGGGCGAAGAGGAACCAGCGGTCCTTCTCGAGGCCGCGGCCGATCTCGATCGCGACGTCCTGGCTGCTCGCGTCGATCTCGGCGAGCTCGGCGATCGCCGTGTTGACGGTCGCGATGGCGACGTCCATCTGGCGGATGATCTCGACGATCGCGTTCTCGGAGCGCTGGAAGCCGGGGGTGAGGGGTTCGGACTGCGTCGCCGAGGCGACGGTCTGGATGCGGGCGTCGACCGGGAGGCCGAGGGCGACGACGCGCTCCGCGGCGAGGTCGGCCCACTCGATGGCGCGGCCGACGATCGCGTCGAGCAGCTCGTGGACGCCGATGAAGTTGGCGCCGCGGACGTGCCAGTGCGCCTGCTTGCCGTTGACGGCGAGCGCGGTCATCTCGACGACGACGGGGCTGAGGAACTGGGCGACTCCGGATGCGACATCCGGGTTCGACGAGGTGAGCGACGTGACGGACGTGGTGGACATCGTCTGGTCCTTTCGAGAGGGGGTGACTTATCGTCAACAGTACGCAGATCCCTCGGCGCCGCAAGGAAGCGCAGGCTCGGCTCAGTCCGGTGAAGGACAGGCTCACCTCGGTCGCGGAGGGGCGTCACGGGGGCTTCCCCCCGGGTGCCCGGAGCCGTGCCGCCGGTACGCTCGACCGGGTCGCGGCGGCGGCGGGAGCGGACAGGAGGCGCGGATGAGCGGAGCATCGACGGCCCTCGGCGAGGCCTCGCGCGCCTACCTCCGGCTCTGGCGCGGACTGCCCCGGGAGGTGCTCGCGCTGGTGGCCGCGATCCCGGTCGCCCTCCTCGGTGCCTTCTGCGCCGGCGTCGCGCTGGCCGTCGCGCTCGGGCTCGTCGGAGTCCTGATCGGCCTGGTGTTCCTGCCCGCCGCCCTCTACACGGCGCGCTTCTTCTCGCGGGCCGCCGTCGGCCTCGACGTGCTGGCCGGACGGCCCGCCGTCCCCCGGCCGCAGTGGCGGCGACCGCCCTCCGCCGTCACTCCCTCGACCTTCGCCCTCTACGGTCCGGTGATCGACGGGCACTACTGGCTCGCTCTCCTGCACACGCTCGTCGTGGCTCCGGTGCTCGCGCTGCTGTCCGGACTGCTCCTCGCGCTGTGGACCTGGGCGGGCCCGGGCACGGTGGCCGCCGCGCTCACGGGGGCCCCCGGTCCGGCCCGCCTGCTGGCCGAGAGCGGGGCCGCTCTGCTGGGCGCCCCGCAGCCTCCGGCGGGACTGGTCGCCGCGGCGACGGTCGCCACAACCGTCCTCTTCGTCTCGACCCTGCCGTTCGCCACCCGCGGCCTCTCCCTCCTGCACTGGCTGGTCGACCGTCTCCTGCTCGGCCCGTGGGAGTCGGAGGCGCTCCAGCGAGAGGTCGCCGAGCTGAGCGCTTCCCGCGGCGCAGCCGTCGCCGCCGAGGACCGCGCGCTGCGCCGGCTCGAGCGCGACATCCACGACGGCCCGCAGCAGCGCCTGATCCGGGTGCAGATGGACCTGGCCTCGGCCCGCAACCGACTCGCCGCCGACCCGGAGTCCGCCGCCCGCCTGGTCGACGAGGCTCGCGAGCACGTGCGCGCCGCGCTCGACGAGCTGCGCGCCCTCTCCCGCGGAGTGGCGCCGCCGATCCTGCAGGACCGGGGCTTCGAGGCGGCGGTGCACTCGCTCGCCGAGCTCAGCCCGGTGCCGGTCGAGGTCCTCACCGAGCACCCCGTGGCGGACGTGCCGCCCGAGGTCGAGCGCAGCGTCTACTTCGTCGTCGCCGAGCTGCTCGCCAACGTCTCCAAGCACTCCGGTGCCCGATCGGTGCGGGTGCATCTCGACACCCGCGACTCCGGCACTCCGGGGGAGCGCTGGCTCGACGCCTGGGTGGTCGACGACGGAGTCGGCGGGGCGTCGCCGGTCGCCGGTCACGGTCTCGAGGGGGTCGGCGGGCGCGTCCGGGGCCTGCGCGGGATCCTGAGCGTGGAGTCGCCGGTCGGCGGGCCGACCACGGTCGGGGTGCACGTCCCCTACCTCCCGGCCGTCCTATCCTGAGGGCGTGCCCGTGATCCGAGTCGCCATCGCCGAGGACTCGGTCCTCCTGCGCGAGGGCCTGGTCCGCCTCTTCGAGGACGCGGGGTTCGCCTCCGTCGGCGCCTTCGGGGACGCGGACGCCCTGCTCGCCGATCTGGCGCGGGACCCGGCCGGCGTCGACGTCGCCGTGCTCGACGTCCGGATGCCGCCGACCTTCCGCGACGAGGGCGTCCGCGGGGCGCTGGAGATCCGCCGGCGCTACCCGCAGGTGTCGGTCCTGCTGCTCAGCCAGTACGTCGAGGTCACCTACGCGCAGGAGCTGCTCGGCTCCGGCGACGGCGGACTCGGCTACCTCCTGAAGGACCGGGTCGCCTCCGTGGAGGAGCTGCGCGACGCCGTCGAGCGCGTCGCGGCGGGCGGAACCGTCCTCGACCCGCAGGTCGTCGCCTCGCTCCTGCAGCGCAACCGCGACCCGCTCGCCTCGCTGACCCCGCGGGAGCGGGAGGTGCTGGAGCAGATGGCCCAGGGGCGCACGAACGCGGGCATCGCCTCCGCTCTCTTCGTCGGCGTGGGCGCCGTGGAGAAGAACGTGACCGCGATCTTCCAGAAGCTCGGGCTCGAGGACTCGGGCTCCGACCACCGGCGGGTGCTGGCGGTCCTCGCCTTCCTGCGCGCCGGGCGCTGACCACCGGAGAAGAGGAGAACCCGATGCCGTCGAGTCCTGCGGAGGGCGCCCGCGTCCTCGCCCTGACCGGGGGACGCGCCCCGGAGATCGCCGACACCGCGTGGGTCGCTCCGGGCGCCACCGTGATCGGCTCCGTGCGCCTGGGGGAGCGGGCGAGCGTCTGGTACGGCGCCGTCCTGCGCGCCGAGCACGCGCGGATCGAGCTCGGCGCCGGCAGCAACCTCCAGGACGGCGTCGTCGTCCACGTCGACGCCGACTACGACGCGGTCATCGGCGCCGGAGTCTCGGTCGGGCACAACGCCGTGCTGCACGGCTGCACCCTCGAGGACGACGTGCTAGTCGGCATGAGCGCGACCGTCCTGAACGGGGCCATCGTCGGCACCGGCTCGCTGATCGCCGCAGGCGCCGTCGTCCTCGAGGGGACGGTCGTCCCGCCGGGCTCGCTGGTGGCGGGCGTCCCCGGGAGGGTCCGGCGGGAGCTGACGGAGGAGGAGCGCGAGGGCATCCGCCGGAACGCCGCCTCGTACCTCGCCCTGACGGAGGAGCACCGCGGCGCGGTCGGCTGAGCACGCCCGGAACGACGAAGAGCCCCGGACATCCGGGGCTCTTCGAGAGGAGAGGGGCTGACGAGAATCGAACTCGCATCATCTGTTTGGAAGACAGAGGCTTTACCACTAAGCTACAGCCCCGAATCGCTGGTCTGACGACCGCGAACCGGTGCGACCGGGTCTCTCGACCGGGCACCAGGACAGCGTAGTACATCGCGCGAGCACCGTGGACACCCCGGTCGTCCTCCGCCGCGCGGTTCCGGTCGCCGCTGCCGCGGTGCAGTACACTTGCGAAGGCCATTTCGGCGTGTCGCGCAAGCGCACGTGCGGGGACGGCTCGACGAGAGTCTCACGCACGGTGCCCAGGCCCGCGCATCCGGGGCGTAGCTCAGCTTGGCTAGAGCGCCCGCTTTGGGAGCGGGAGGTCGCAGGTTCGAATCCTGTCGCCCCGACCACGAGTACTCATCGTGACGACATCGACCCGTGACGACCGTCATCCGGCGCCGACACCAACCAGCACAGGAGATCCCCTCACGTGAAGACCACGGTAGAACAGCTGAGCCCGACCCGCGTGAAGCTCGCGATTTCGGTCACCCCGGACGAGCTCGGCCCCAGCATCACGCACGCCTACGGCCACATCGCCGAGCAGATCAACGTCCCCGGCTTCCGCAAGGGCAAGGTCCCGCCCGCCATCGTCGACCAGCGCGTCGGCAAGGCCGCGGTGCTCGAGCACGCGGTCAACGAGGGCCTCGACGGCTTCTACCGCGAGGCCGTCCGCGAGACCGAGGTCCGCCCCCTGGGCCGCCCGCAGGCCGACATCGTCGCCTGGCCGAGCGACAAGGACTTCACCGGCGACCTCGAGCTCGCCATCGAGGTCGACGTGCGCCCCGAGATCACCGTCCCGGACTACGACGGCATCGAGCTCACCGTCGAGGCGGCCGAGGTCACCGACGCCGACGTCGACGCCGAGCTGGACAAGCTCCGCAGCCGCTTCGGCACCCTGGTCACCGTGGACCGCCCGGCGAAGACCGGCGACTTCGCGCAGATCGACCTGGTCGCCTCCATCGACGGCGTCGAGGTCGACACCGCCAACGCCATCTCGTACGAGCTCGGCTCGGGCGAGCTGATCGAGGGCATCGACGAGGCGCTCGACTCGCTCACCGCGGGCGAGAGCACCACGTTCACCGCTCCGCTGCTCGGCGGTGACCACGCCGGCGAGCAGGCCGAGATCGCCGTCGCGCTCACCGCCGTCAAGGAGCGCGAGCTCCCCGAGGCCGACGACGACTTCGCGCAGATCGCCAGCGAGTTCGACACCATCGCCGAGCTGCGCGAGTCGCTCAAGGAGCAGGCCGCTCAGCAGAAGACCTTCGGCCAGGGCGGCGAGGCCCGCGAGAAGCTCGTCGAGGCGCTGCTCGCCCTCGTCGAGGTCCCCGTGCCCGCCGGTCTCGTCGAGGACGAGGTGCACCGCCACCTCGAGGGCGAGAACCGCCTCGAGGACGACGAGCACCGCGCCGAGGTCAAGGAGGCCAGCGAGAAGACCTTCAAGACGCAGATCCTCCTCGACCACGTCGTCGAGCAGGAGAAGGTCCAGGTCAGCCAGGACGAGCTCACGCAGTACCTCATCCAGGGTGCGGCGCAGTACGGCATGGAGCCGAACGAGTTCATCAAGATCCTGTCCGAGAACAACCAGATCGGCCAGATGGTCGGCGAGGTCGCCCGCAACAAGGCGCTCGCGATCGTCCTCGGCAAGGCGAAGGTCACCGACACCGAGGGCAACGCCGTCGACCTGACCGCGTTCACCGCGGTCCCCGGTGACGACGAGGCCGTCGAGGCCTCCGACGAGGCCGTCGCCTCGGACGAGACCGAGGTCGTGGAGGAGGCTCAGGCCGCCGCCGACGCCGAGGTCCCCGCGGAGCCCGTCGCCGAGGAGCCCGCTGCCGAGGAGGAGCCCGCCCCGGCCCCCAAGAAGAAGCGCGCGCCGGCCAAGAAGAAGGCCGCCGCTCCCGCCGAGGAGACCCCGGCCGCGGAGTAGTCGCCGCGAGCACGTCAGGAGCCGCCCCCCGATCCGTCGGAGGGCGGCTCCTCTCGTTGGGGGGGGCTCCGGTCCGCCCCGGGCGAACACGGGCGACTCCCGCTCCGCCCCGGGCGAACACGGCCGGATCGGGTTGGCGGCGTCCGATAGATTCGCCTCCGAAGCGACAACTGAAACGGAGCAATACATGGCCGACATGGTTATGCCCAACAGTGTTTTCGACCGCCTGCTCAAGGACCGGATCATCTGGCTCGGTTCCGAGGTGCGCGACGAGAACGCGAACGAGATCGCCGCGAAGCTCCTGCTCCTGGCAGCCGAGGACTCCGAGCGGGACATCTACCTCTACATCAACTCGCCCGGCGGCTCCATCACCGCGGGCATGGCGATCTACGACACGATGCAGTTCGTCCCGAACGACATCGTGACCGTGGGCATCGGGATGGCGGCCTCCATGGGCCAGCTGCTCCTCACCGCCGGAACCCAGGGCAAGCGCTACATCACCCCGAACGCGCGGGTGCTCCTCCACCAGCCGCACGGCGGCTTCGGCGGCACGGCCTCCGACATCCAGACCCAGGCGCAGCTCATCCTCGACATGAAGAAGCGCCTCGCCGAGATCACCGCCAAGGCGACCGGCAAGACCGTCGAGCAGGTCAACGAGGACGGCGACCGCGACCGCTGGTTCAGCGCCGAGGAGGCCCTGGCCTACGGCTTCGTCGACCACATCCGCTCGTCGGCGACCGACGTGGCCGGCGGTGGCGGAACCGCCATCGACGAGTAGTCCAGCGAACGCGCCGAGAGATCAGGAACAGACAATGACCACACCCACCTTCGGCGGAACGGCGTTCGGCTCCGGAGCCGCACCGTCCTCGCGCTACATCCTCCCCACGTTCGAGGAGCGCACGGCCTACGGCTACAAGCGCCAGGACCCGTACGCCAAGCTCTTCGAGGACCGCATCATCTTCCTCGGAGTCCAGGTCGACGACGCCTCCGCGGACGACATCATGGCCCAGCTCCTCGTGCTCGAGAGCCAGGACCCGGACCGCGACATCGTCATGTACATCAACTCGCCCGGTGGCTCCTTCACCGCGATGACGGCGATCTACGACACGATGCAGTACATCCGCCCGCACATCCAGACGGTCGTGCTCGGCCAGGCCGCCTCGGCCGCCGCCGTGCTCACCGCCGCGGGAACGCCCGGCAAGCGCCTCGCGCTGCCGAACGCGCGCATCCTCATCCACCAGCCCGCCGTGCAGCAGGGCGGGGGCCAGGCCTCGGACATCGAGATCCAGGCCGCCGAGATCATGCGCATGCGCGAGTGGCTCGAGGAGACGCTGTCGCACCACTCGAACCGCTCGATCGAGCAGGTCAAGAAGGACATCGACCGCGACAAGATCCTCGGCGCGAGCGACGCGCTCGAGTACGGGCTGATCGACCAGGTGCTCACCAGCCGCAAGAGCCTCCCGGCTCTCACGGCGTAGGGCGTCCAGGAGGGGCCGGGTGGCGGAGCGATCCGCCGCCCGGCCCCTCTCTGCGTCCTCCGTCGCCGTAGCAAAGCGCCACACGAGGCGCAAGGCACGGCGAATCCGGCCCGCCTGCCGAGCCCTCGCGGCTCAGCGGCTAGGCTCGGAGCAGTGTCAGGGGGCTCGTCCCGCTCGCACCGGCCGGAGCTCCGGGCTCCGTTGCACGACCGACCGACGCACGACAGACGCACGACAAGGAAGTGGGGCATCCCCGTGGCACGTATTGGCGAAAGCGCCGACCTGCTGAAGTGCTCCTTCTGCGGCAAGAGCCAGAAGCAGGTCCAGCAGCTCATCGCGGGACCGGGCGTCTACATCTGCGACGAGTGCGTCGAGCTCTGCAACGAGATCATCGAGGAGCGCCTCTCCGAGTCGAGCGAGGAGACGAGCCACGAGTTCGACCTCCCGAAGCCGAAGGAGATCTTCGGCTTCCTCGAGGAGTACGTGATCGGGCAGGAGCAGGCCAAGAAGGCCCTCGCCGTCGCCGTGTACAACCACTACAAGCGCGTACGCGCCCGCAACACCATCACCGCCGCCGACGCGATCCACGACGAGGTCGAGATCGCCAAGAGCAACATCCTGCTCATCGGCCCCACGGGATGCGGGAAGACCTACCTCGCCCAGACCCTCGCGAAGCGCCTCAACGTGCCCTTCGCCGTCGCGGACGCCACGGCCCTCACCGAGGCGGGCTACGTCGGCGAGGACGTCGAGAACATCCTCCTCAAGCTCATCCAGGCCGCCGACTACGACGTCAAGCGTGCCGAGACCGGCATCATCTACATCGACGAGGTCGACAAGATCGCGCGGAAGGCCGAGAACCCCTCGATCACGCGCGACGTCTCGGGCGAGGGAGTGCAGCAGGCACTGCTCAAGATCCTCGAGGGCACCGTCGCCTCCGTGCCCCCGCAGGGCGGGCGGAAGCACCCGCACCAGGAGTTCATCCAGATCGACACGACGAACGTCCTCTTCATCGTCGCCGGCGCCTTCGCCGGGCTCGAGGACATCATCTCGTCGCGGGCGGGCAAGCGCGGCATCGGCTTCGGCGCCCCGCTGCACAACAAGGAAGACGAGATCAACATCTTCAGCGAGGTCCTCCCGGAGGACCTGCACAAGTTCGGGCTGATCCCCGAGTTCATCGGGCGCCTCCCCGTCGTCACGACGGTCACGCAGCTCGACCAGGTCGCGCTCATGCAGATCCTCACCGAGCCGCGCAACGCGCTCGTGAAGCAGTACCAGCGGATGTTCGAGATCGACGGCGTCGAGCTCGAGTTCGACCGGGGCGCTCTCGAGGCCATCGCGGACCTGGCGGTCCTCCGCCAGACCGGCGCCCGCGGACTGCGCGCGATCCTCGAGGAGGTGCTCGGCCCGATCATGTTCGAGGTGCCCTCCTCGGACGAGGTGGCGCGCGTCGTCGTCACCCGCGCCGCGGTGCTCGACAACGCGGCCCCGACGATCGTGCCCCACGCTCCCCGTCGCCAGGAGAAGAGCGCCTAGTCGCTCCCCGCCCCGCTCTGCCAGTTCACCGCGATTGGCCCGGCGGATCGTCGGGCGAGGCGCTCCCGCTTCCCTAACCTGGCGGAGCGTGCCGACGGCGCGTCCGGTCGCCTCGGTGCCGTCGATCCTCCGGGAGGCTCCG
The DNA here is from genome assembly GCF_002930885.1 of Rathayibacter sp. AY1F2. Classification (NCBI taxonomy): domain Bacteria; kingdom Bacillati; phylum Actinomycetota; class Actinomycetes; order Micrococcales; family Microbacteriaceae; genus Rathayibacter; species Rathayibacter sp. AY1F2. Next base: position 39,792 of record NZ_PSVG01000010.1, read on the forward strand.
CCATCGTCCAGCCGCTGCTCGCCGGGATCGTCGCCGCCCTGACCGGCTTCTCGAGCTCGTTCGCGATCGTGCTCGCCGGGGTGGTCGCGGTGGGCGCGACGGACGAACAGGCGGCCTCGGGCCTCCTCGCCGTCTGCGTGCTGCAGGGAGTCCTGTGCATCGCGCTGAGCATCCGCTACCGCGTGCCGATGACCTTCGCCTGGAGCACGCCGGGCGCCGCCCTGCTGGCCGCGACCGCGACGCTCCCCGGCGGCTTCGACCGCGCGGTCGGGGCGTTCCTGGTCGCCTCCGCTCTGCTGGTGGTCACCGGGCTGTGGCCGGCGCTCGGGAGGCTCGTCGCGCGCATCCCGCGGCCGCTCGCGAACGCCATGCTCGCGGGCATCCTGTTCCCGCTCGTCCTGGCGCCGGTGCGCGCGGCGGTCGAGATCCCCTCACTCGCCTTGCCGGTGATCCTGCTCTGGCTGCTGCTCCTGCGGCTCCTGCCCCGCTGGGCGGTGCCGGCCGCGATCGCCCTGGCGATCGTGCTGCTGATCGTGACGGACGGCGCGGCACTCGCCGGTGCGCCGCTGCTCCCCGTGCCGCAGTTCGTCGCTCCGGTGTTCGAGATCGGAGCGATGGTCGGGATCGGCCTGCCGCTCTACGTGGTCACCATGGCCGGGCAGAACATCCCGGGCATCGCGGTGCTGACGAGCTTCGGCTTCGCGGCCCACTCACGTCCCGGGATCGTCTCGACCGGTGCTCTCTCCGGGGTCTCGGCGATCTTCGGCGGCGTGCCGATCAACTACGCCGCGCTCAGCGCCGCGCTGACCGCGGGTCCCGAGGCCTCGCCGCGGCCGGAGCAGCGCTGGGTCGCCTCGGTCTCGGCGGGCGCCTCCTACCTCGTGCTGGGCGTGTTCGCTGGAGCGGCCGCCGCGCTGGTGTCCTCCGCGAGCCCGCTGCTGATCGAGGCGGTCGCCGGTCTGGCGCTGCTGGGGGTGTTCGTGTCGGCGGTGCAGGCCGCTGTGGAGGACGCGTGGCTGCGGCTGCCGGCGGCGGCGACGCTCCTGGTCACCGCTTCCGGCACGACCATCGCGGGGATCGGATCGGCGTTCTGGGGCCTGGTCGTGGGACTCGTCCTCCTCGCCTGGCTCGTCCCCCGGCGCCGCTAGAGGAGGCCGCGGCGCGCGAGCAGCGGCTCGGTCCGCGCATCCCGCCCGCGGAACGCGCGGTACGCGTCGAGCGGATCGCGGGAGCCGCCGAGCTCGAGCACCCCGCGGCGGAAGCGCTCGCCCGCCGAGCGGTCGAGGCCGCCGTTCTCCTCGAACCACTCGACCGTGTCCGCGTCGAGGATCTCGCTCCAGATGTAGGAGTAGTAGCCCGCGGAGTAGCCGCCGGAGAAGACGTGCGCGAAGTACGTGCTGCGGTAGCGGGGCGGCACGGCGGGAAGGAGGAGGCCCGCGCCGTCGAGCACGTCGCGCTCGAAGGCGGCCGCGTCGCGCGGCTCGACCGGGGCCGGCAGGGAGTGCCAGGCGAGGTCGAGCAGGGCGGACGCCAGGTACTCGCTTGTCGCGAAGCCCTCGCCCCACAGCGCGGACGCCTCGAGGCGCTCGACGGTCCCCGCGGGCAGGGCCTCGCCGGTCTCGACGTGGCGGGCGTACTCGGCGAGGAGCCCGGGGCGGCGCACCCACGTCTCGTTCACCTGGCTCGGGAACTCGACGAAGTCCCGGAACACCGCGGTACCGGCGAAGCGCGGGTACCGCGTGCTCGCGAACAGGCCGTGCAGGGCGTGCCCGAACTCGTGGAAGAGCGTCTCCACCTCGTCGAGGCTGAGAAGGGCGGGCTCGCCCGGGCCCGGAGCCGACAGGTTCAGGTTGTTCACGACGACGGCGGAGTCGCCGAGCAGCGAGGTGCGGCTGGACAGGGAGTTCATCCACGCCCCGCCGCGCTTCGAGTCGCGGGTGAAGGGATCGAGCAGGAACAGGCCCAGCGGGGTCCCGTCCTCCTCGTGCACCTCGAACACGCGGACGTGCTCGCTGTAGCCGGTCAGGTCGCTCCGCTCCGAGAAGCGGACGCCGTAGAGACCGGTGGCGGCGGCGAACACGCCGTGCCGGAGCACCCGCTCCAGCTCGAAGAAGGGACGCAGTGCGCTGGAGTCGACGGAGTAGCTCTCCGACCGCACGCGCTCCTCGTAGTAGGCGCGATCCCACGCCTCGATCGTGAAGCGCGGCGCTCCGGCGGCGTCCTGCTCGGCGTCGGCGGAGGCCTGCATCCGCTCGAGCTCGATCCTCGCGTTCCGGGCGGCGGGAGCGGCGAGCTCGTGCAGCAGCGACAGGACGCGCTCCGGCGAGCCCGCGGTCTGGCCCGAGATCACGAACTCGGCGTGCGAGGCCGCGCCCAGCAGAGCTGCGCGCTCGGCCCGCAGCGCGACGATCTGTTGCAGGGTCGCGGTGGTGTCGTGCGGCCCGCCTTCCGCACCGCGGCCGACAGAGGCGCGCAGGACGCGCTCGCGGACGCCGCGGTCGCGCAGACGCGCGAGCCAGGGGTGGCCGGAGTAGAGGGGAAGGGTGATCAGCCAGCCGCCGACGCCGCGGTCGGCGGCGGCGCGCGCGGCGGCCGAGACGTCGGACTCGTCGAGCCCGTCGAGGCCGGCGACGTCGTCGAGGAGGACGGCCCGGTCGTTCGACTCGGCGAGCAGATCCTTCTCGAAGCGCGTGGTCAGGGTCGACAGCTGCTCGTTCAGCTCGCCGAGCCGTGCCTTCCCCGCGTCGTCGAGGAGCGCACCGGAGCGCTCGAACCCGGTGATCCTCCGCTCGAGGAGGTAGGCCGTCTCGGCGTCGAGGTCGAGCTCCGTCGACTGCTCGGCGAGAGCGCGGAGCCGGGCGAACAGGCGCGGGTCGAGGCTGATCGCATCGCTGTGGGCCGAGAGCAGCGGAGCGAGCTCGGCCTCCAGAGCGTCGGTGAGCGGAGTGCGGTCGGAGGCGGCGACAGTGAAGAAGACGGCGCTCACCCGGCGCAGCTCGCGGCCCGCCCGCTCGAGGGCGACGAGGGTGTTCTCGACGGTCGGCGGCTCGGAGGCGCCGGCGATCGCGTCGATCTCGGCGCGGTGCCGGCGGAGGGCCTCGAGGAACGCCGGGCGGTAGGCCTCGGGGTCGACGGCGGCGAAGTCGGGGAGCCCGTGGGGGAGTCTGCTCGGCTCGAGCAGGACGGCGACGGGATCGGGAGCGCTCATCCTGCGAGCCTAGAGCGCGAGCGGGGGAGAGGGCTCCGGCTCAGGATCGCAGGACGCGCGCGCTCACCGGGCTCGGCGACCGCGCCGCGAAGGGGCGTCAGCCCCAGTCGTCGTCGTCCTCGCCCTCCACGCGGCCCTGCGGCTGCGTGATGTAGGCAGCGTCCTCGGCGGGACGGTAGGTGATCGTCGTGCCGTCGTCGAGTTCGAGGACGGGCCTGCCCTCGAGCCAGGTGAGCGTCCAGCGCCAGTCGGCGGTCGCCGTGCCGGCCGCGGCGAGCTCGCCCTCGACGTCGCCGATGGCGGTGACGACGATCTCGGGGAGGGTCTGCGGCGGCACCTGGCCGACCGACCAGCGGGTTCCGAGCTGCATGGGAGGGGTCCTCTCGACGGTGGGGAGGGAGGCGGGACGGTTCCCGCCCCCCGGGAGCGGCGCTACGCCTCGGTCTCGAGCTCGATGCCGACCGCGAGGGCGTCGCCCTCGGCGAAGTCGAGCGTCGCGATCCTGCCGACGGCCGCGAGGTCTCCCGCGGCGAGTCGGAGAGACGCGACGAGCTCGGCGGGCGCCGTCACCAGGGCGGAGCGGGCCGGCGTCTTCTGCGAGGCCTTCGCATCGGTCTTCGCGCGTCGGATGGCCGTGAGGACGGAGCTCGCGGCGGCCAGGACGGCGGGGTCGCCGCCCAGGCCCTCGACGGCCGGCCAGGGGCGCAGGTGCACCGAGTCGTCGTGCGACCACGACCAGGTCTCCTCCGTCGCGAACGGCAGGAACGGCGCGAACAGGCGCTGGAGGACGTCGAGCGCCCGGTGCAGGGCGGCCGCGGCGGACGCGCCGTCCTCGCTGTACGCGCGCTCCTTCACCAGCTCCAGGTAGTCGTCGCAGAACGTCCAGAAGAACGCCTCCGTCGTCTCGAGGGCGCGGGCGTGGTCGTAGTTCTCGAGCGCCGTCGTCGCGTCGGCGACCACGGTGTCGAGGGTGGCCAGCATGCTGAGGTCGAGCGGGTCGGTGACCTCGGCGCCCTCGGCGAGAGGGAAGCCGTGGATGAACTTCGCCGCGTTGAGGATCTTGATCGCCAGTCGGCGGCCGATCTTGATCTGCGTCGGGTTCTGCGGGTCGAAGGCCGCGTCGGTGCCCAGGCGCGAGGAGGCGGCCCAGTAGCGGACCGCGTCCGAGCCGTGCTGCTCGAGCATCGCGGCGGGAGTGACCACGTTGCCCTTCGACTTCGACATCTTCTTGCGGTCGGGGTCGACGATGAAGCCGGACACGGTCGCCGTGCTCCACGGGGCGCGGCCGTCCTCGAGCTGCGAGCGCAGGAGGGTCGAGAAGAGCCAGGTGCGGATGATGTCCTGGCCCTGCGGGCGCAGGTCGTAGGGAGCGACCAGCTGCCAGAGCTCGTCGTCGCGCTCCCAGCCGCCCGCGAGCTGCGGGGTCAGCGAGGAGGTCGCCCAGGTGTCCATCACGTCGAGCTCGCCCTGGAAGCCGCCCGCCGCTCCGCGCTGGTCCTCCGAGTAGCCGGGGGCCGGGTCGCTGGAGGGATCCACAGGCAGCGCCGCCTCGTCCGGCACGATCGGGGAGTCGAAGACGGGGTTGCCGTCGCCGTCGAGCGGGTACCACACCGGGATCGGCACGCCGAAGAAGCGCTGGCGCGAGATCAGCCAGTCGCCGGAGAGGCCGTTCACCCAGTTCTCGTAGCGGACGCGCATGAACTCCGGCACGAAGCGCACGTCGCGGCCGAGCTCCAGCAGGCGCTCCTTGAGCACCGCGTCGCGAGCGCCGTTGCCGATGTACCACTGGCGGGTCGACACGATCTCGAGCGGCTTGTCGCCCTTCTCGAAGAACTTGACCTGGTGCGTGATGGGGCGCGGGTCGCCGACAATTTCGCCGGACTCCTTCAGCAGCGCCACGACGGCCTGCTTCGCGGAGAAGACGGTCTTGCCGGCGAGCTGCTCGTAGGCGGCGCGGCCCCCGTCGCCCGTGATCGCGGCGGGCGCCTCCGAGATCAGGCGGCCGTCGAAGCCGATGATCGCGCGGTTGGGCAGGTCGAGCTCGCGCCACCAGACCACGTCCGTGATGTCGCCGAAGGTGCAGATCATCGCGATGCCCGAGCCCTTGTCCTTCTGCGCGAGGTGGTGCGCGAGCACCGGGACCTCGACGTCGAAGAGCGGCGTGCGGACGGTGGTGCCGAACAGCGCCTGGTAGCGCTCGTCGTCGGGGTGCGCGACGAGGGCGACGCAGGCGGGCAGCAGCTCGGGACGGGTCGTCTCGATGAAGACGTCCTCGCCGCCCTCGCGGTGGAAGCCGAGGCGGTGGTAGGCGCCGGGCTGGTCCTTGTCCTCGAGCTCCGCCTGGGCGACGGCGGTCCGGAAGGTGATGTCCCAGAGCGTCGGGGCCTGCGCCTGGTAGGCCTCGCCTCGGGCGAGGTTGCGGAGGAAGGCGCGCTGCGAGGCGGCCTGCGACTCGTCGCCGATGGTCCGGTAGCTCTGCGACCAGTCGACGGACAGGCCGAGGGCCCGCCAGACGTCCTCGAACTGCTTCTCGTCCTCGACGGTGAGGCGCTCGCACAGCTCGACGAAGTTGCGGCGCGAGATCGGCTTCTGGTCGGCGGCCTTGCTGCTCTTGTTGTCGCCGCCCTCGAACGGAGGCGTGAAGCCGGGCTCGTAGGGGAGCGTCGGGTCGCAGCGCACACCGTAGTAGTTCTGCACGCGGCGCTCGGTGGGCAGGCCGTTGTCGTCCCAGCCCATCGGGTAGAAGACGCTCTTGCCGCGCATCCGCTGGAACCGCGCGACGACGTCGGTGTGCGTGTAGGAGAAGACGTGCCCGATGTGCAGCGACCCGGACGCGGTGGGCGGCGGGGTGTCGATCGAGTAGACGTCGGCGCGGGTGAGGCCGGTGCGGTCGAACCGGTAGGTCCCGTCGGTCTGCCAGCGGAGGCCCCACGTGCCCTCCAGGCCCTCGAGGGCGGGCTTCGCGGGGAGGCGGTCGGCGAGGGTCATGATGCTCCGGTTCGCTATGGGCGGCACCGTGTCGGTGGTGATGGTGCCTGGATGGGGGCTCCGGGGCGAGTCGCCCGCCGGCCGCGACGATTCTACCGGAGCGGCGGAAGCCGGGTCAGTCGACGACGGGGGTGAAGCCGGCGCGGACGGGCGCGAGCGCCTCGTCGAGATAGGGCACGAGCTCGCCGCGGGTGGGGCCCGCCGCGGCCCACGCCTGCACGGCCGCCACCGCGGCTCCGACGCTCGCGTAGGCGATGGCGCGCGAGAGGTGCGAGGGCAGCGGGCGCGCGCTCCGCTCCTCCACGAAGCGGGCGATCACGGCCGCCTGCCGGGCGAGGCGGCCGAGGGCCGACGCCTGCAGCTCGTGGACGCTGCCGATCATCTCGGACTGGGTGAGCACCCACGGCACCGTCGCGGGTCCGAAGCCGGAGCCGATCGCGAGCAGCGCGTCGCCGAGCGCGTCCATCACCGGCGCCTCTGCCGCCGTCTCGGCCAGCGCCTCCGGGAGCTCGGCCAGCCGGTCGTCGACCAGCACCCAGAAGACGTCGCTCTTGGACTCGAAGTAGTTGAAGAAGGTGTTGCGCGAGACCCCCGCCCGCTGGGCGATCTGCTCGATCGTCGTGCCCGCGTAGCTCTGCTCGACGAAGAGGTCCAGTGCGGCGTCCTCGAGCATGGAGCGCGACGACGCGCGGGGCCGTCCGCGCTGCACTCCTCGCACCATGAACCGCTCCTGCTCCGCTTCCCCCGACGCGCTAGGATAGCGCCGGACGACTTCGACCCGGCCATCACCGGTGAGTCTCCGGAAGAACGGCGCCGGCTCCGGCCTGCGCCCAGTAGACCCGGACGGGTGCGGCCCGTGACAGCCGATCGAGTGGGAACGCGTCAGCGGGCACTCCTCCGGGAGCGACCGGCCGACCGGTCCAAGCGAGGTGGTACCGCGACCCGGCCCGGGGTCTGAGATCCGGGCGGGCCGTCCTCGTGCAGACCAGCAGCACTGCCAGGAGACCGCACGTGACCTACCCCCTGACCCCGCCCACCCCGCACGGAGCCGAGCCCGCCGAGGGCTCCGCGTTCGGCCGGGGCGTGTCCCCGTCGCCGCGCTTCCCCGAGATCGAGGAGCGCGTGCTCGCGTACTGGAAGGCGGACGACACCTTCCAGGAGTCGATCCGGCAGCGCGAGGGAGCGCCGGAGTGGGTCTTCTACGACGGCCCGCCCTTCGCCAACGGCCTGCCGCACTACGGGCACCTCCTCACCGGCTACGCCAAGGACGTCTTCCCCCGCTTCGAGACCATGCGCGGACGGCAGGTGCACCGCCGCTTCGGCTGGGACACCCACGGCCTGCCCGCCGAGCTCGAGGCGGAGCGGCAGCTCGGCATCACCGACAAGTCCCAGATCGAGGAGATGGGCGTCGCGGCCTTCAACGCCGCCGCGAAGGAGTCGGTGCTGCGCTACACCGGGGAGTGGCAGGACTACGTCACCCGCCAGGCGCGCTGGGTCGACTTCGACGACGACTACAAGACGCTCGACCCCACCTTCATGGAGTCGGTGATCTGGGCGTTCAAGCAGCTCTACGACAAGGGCCTCGCCTACGAGGGCCACCGCGTGCTGCCGTACTGCTGGCGCGACCAGACGCCGCTCTCGAACCACGAGCTGCGGATGGACGACGACGTCTACAAGATGCGCCAGGACCAGACGGTCACCGTCACCTTCCCGCTGGTCGGCGAGACGGCGGAGGCGCTCCAGCTGACGGCGGTCCGCGCTCTCGCGTGGACGACGACGCCGTGGACGCTGCCGACGAACCTCGCGCTCGCCGTCGGGCCCGACATCGAGTACGCGGTCGTCCCCGCCGGCCCGAACGGCGCGGCCGACGGCAGGGGCGAGCCCGAGGAGCGCGAGCTCTCGGCCGAGTACCTGCTCGCCATCGACCAGGTCGGCGCCTACGCGAAGGACCTCGGCTATCCGGACGCGGAGTCGGCCCTGGCCGCCGTCTCGCGCGCCCACCGGGGCTCCGAGCTCGAGGGGATCAGCTACGACCGCCTCTGGGACCACTACGCGGACACCGAGGCCTGGGGCACGCAGAACGCGTGGCGCATCCTCGTCGCCGACTACGTGACCACCAGCGAGGGCACCGGCATCGTGCACCAGGCGCCCGCCTACGGTGAGGACGACCAGAAGGTCTGCGAGGCGGCGGGCATCCCCGTCATCATCTCGGTCGACGACGGCGGCCGCTTCCTGCCGCAGATCAGCGAGGTCGCCGGCCTCCAGGTCTTCGACGCGAACAAGCCCCTCACGCAGCTCCTGCGCGCGGGCCACCGGCTGCTCCGCCAGGCGAGCTACGAGCACTCGTACCCGCACTGCTGGCGCTGCCGCAATCCGCTGATCTACAAGGCGGTCTCGAGCTGGTTCGTCCGCGTCACCGCGATCCGCGACCGCATGGAGGAGCTCAACCAGGAGATCACCTGGGTCCCCGAGAACGTCAAGGACGGCCAGTTCGGCAAGTGGCTCTCGGGCGCGCGCGACTGGTCCATCAGCCGCAACCGCTACTTCGGCTCGCCGATCCCGGTGTGGAAGAGCGACGACCCGGAGTACCCGCGGATCGACGTCTACGGCTCGCTGGACGAGCTGGAGCGCGACTTCGGCGTGCGCCCGGACGACCTGCACCGGCCGTTCATCGACGAGCTGACCCGCCCGAACCCCGACGACCCGACCGGGCGCTCGACGATGCGCCGGATCAGCGACGTCCTCGACGTCTGGTTCGACTCCGGATCGATGCCCTTCGCCCAGGTGCACTACCCGTTCGAGAACGCGGACTGGTTCGACACCCACAACCCGGCGGACTTCATCGTCGAGTACATCGGGCAGACGCGCGGCTGGTTCTACACGCTGCACGTGCTCTCCACCGCGCTCTTCGACCGCCGGGCGTTCCGCAACGTGGTCAGCCACGGCATCGTGCTGGGCAACGACGGGCAGAAGATGTCCAAGTCGCTGCGCAACTACCCGGACGTGGCCGAGGTCTTCGACCGCGACGGCTCCGACGCCATGCGCTGGTTCCTGATGTCGAGCCCGGTCCTCCGGGGCGGCAACCTCGTCGTGACGGAGGAGGGCATCCGCGAGGGCGTCCGCCAGGTGCTGCTGCCGCTGTGGAGCACCTGGTACTTCTTCTCCCTCTACGCCAACGCCTCGGCGGGCGGCGGCTACGAGGCGACCAGGCGCACCGGCTCCGAGGACGTCCTCGACCGCTACCTGCTGGCCAAGACCCGCGATCTGGTCGAGACCGTGACCGGCCGGCTCGAGGCGCTGGACTCCACGCTCGCGGCCGCCGCGCTCCGCGACTTCAGCGACGTGCTCACGAACTGGTACGTGCGCCGCTCCCGCGACCGCTTCTGGCAGGGCGTCGACGAGGACGGCCGCGGATCGGAGGCGTTCGACACGCTCTACACGGTCCTCGAGACCGTGTGCCGCGTCGCCGCCCCGCTCCTGCCTCTCATCACGGAGCAGATCTGGCAGGGCCTGACCGGCGGCCGCAGCGTCCACCTCACCGACTGGCCGGAGGCGGACGAGTTCCCCGCCGACCCGGCGCTCGTGCATGCGATGGACGCGGTCCGCGGCATCTCGTCCACCGCGCTCTCCCTCCGCAAGCAGGCCGGGCTCCGCGTCCGCCTGCCGCTCGCGCGCCTGACCGTGGTGGTCGCCGACGCCGCCGAGCTCGCGCCGTTCGAGGCGATCCTCCGCGACGAGCTGAACGTGAAGGAGGTGTCGCTGGTGCCGTTGGTCGACTCCAGCGCCGCCGACTACGGCGTCACCTCCCGTCTCGCGGTCAACGCGCGCGCCGCCGGGCCCCGGCTCGGCAAGGGCGTGCAGACCGTGATCAGGGCCGCCAAGGCCGGCGACTGGAGCGAGACGGACGGCGTCGTCACCGCCGGCGGCGTCGAGCTGGTCGAGGGCGAGTACGAGCTCACGCTCGAGGTCGGCGGCTCGGCCGGCGACGACCGCGCCATCGCCCTGCTCCCGCGCGGGGGCTTCGTGCTCCTCGACACGGCGACCACCCCCGAGCTCGAAGCGGAGGGGCTCGCCCGCGACCTCATCCGCGCGGTGCAGGACGCCCGCAAGGCGGCCGGGTTCGAGGTCAGCGACCGGATCGTCCTGGAGGTCGTGCTCGACGAGCCGAGCCTGCAGGCGCTCGAGCCGCACGCGCTCTGGATCGCGGAGGAGACCCTCGCGACCGGATGCGCGTTCACTCCGCTCACCACGGCTCTCGAGGGCGGCGAGGGCGCGATCGCCTTCGGCCCCGCGGGCACCGCCATCATCCGCGTCGAGAAGGTCGAGGCCGCCGATGTCTGATCCGTTCGAGCCGGACGACGCCGACCGCGCGGCCGCCGACGCCGTCTACGCCGCGCTGCTGGAGCGCCTGGGCGAGGCGAGCGTCCGCCCGCGCCTCGCTCCGACCCGGCGCGCCGTCGAGATCCTCGGCGACCCGCAGCGCGCCTACCCGGTGATCCAGATCGCCGGAACCAACGGCAAGACCTCGACCAGCCGGATGATCGAGAGCCTGCTGCGCGCCCACGGGCTGCGGGTGGGCCTGTTCACCAGTCCGCACCTCGAGCGCTTCAACGAGCGCATCGTCATCGACGGAGAGCCGATCTCGGACCGGAGCCTCGCCGACAACTGGCAGGACGTCGAGCCGTACCTGCGGATGACCGACGCCGAGCTGGCCGAGCAGGGCGAGGCGCCGCTGTCCTTCTTCGAGGCGATCACCGTCCTGGCCTACTCGGCCTTCGCCGACGCGCCGGTCGATGTGGCCGTCGTCGAGGTGGGGATGGGCGGCGAGTGGGACTCGACGAACGTCGCCGACGCGCAGGTCGCCGTCTTCACGCCGATCGCCCTCGACCACACCGACCGCCTCGGCTCGACGATCGAGGAGATCGCGCGCACCAAGTCGGGCATCGTCAAGCCGCTCGCCTCGGTGGTCTCCGCGAGGCAGGTCCCGGAGGCGGAGGCGGTGCTGCGGCACGCGGCCGAGGCCACCGAGTCGACGATCGTCGTCGAGGGGGCGGAGTTCGACGTCGGGTCGACGACCGTCGCCGTCGGCGGCCAGGTCGTCACCGTCCGGGGACTCGTCACCACGTACGAGCAGCTGCTGCTGCCGTTCTTCGGCGACCACCAGGCCGAGAACGCCGCCGTGGCCGTCGCCGCGGTCGAGACGTTCCTGGGAGGCGGGACGCAGGAGCTCACCGGCGACGTCCTCGACGAGGGCTTCGCCGCCGCGACCTCCCCGGGCCGCCTGCAGCTCGTCGGACTCGCTCCGCGCACCGTCGTCGACGCGGCGCACAACCCGCACGGGGCCGCGTCCCTCGCCGCCGCTCTCGGCCGCTACTTCGACTTCGACCGCGTGACGGCCGTCCTCGGCGTGCTGGCCGAGAAGGACGCCGAGGGGATCCTCCGGGAGCTCCGCCCCGTGGTGGACGAGCTGATCGTGACCACGGCGCCGAGCGATCGGGCGATGCCCGCCGAGGAGCTCGCCGCGCTCGCCCGCACCGTGTTCCCGGAGGAGGCGGTCCGCGTCGCCGACGACCCGCTGGGTGCTCTCACGGCCGGCCGCGTCCTCGCGGCGCGCACCGACAAGGGCGCTCTGCTGGTCACGGGCTCGATCACCCTCGTCGGCCGCACGATCACCGCGGCCCGCGACGAGAACTGGCTGGGCGCGTGAGGGCCGGACGCCCGCGGCGCTCGCGGACCGTCCGGGAGAGCCTCGGCTCGATCGTGCTCGGCTTCGAGGCGGTCATCGTCTTCCTCGCCACCCTGGTGGCCTTCGGGCTGAAGGCGGCCGACCCCGTGGTCGTGCTGGTCGGGGGAGCGGTGGTCTGCCTCGCGCTCGTCGCCACTCTGGGCCTGCTGAACCGGCCGGTCGGCTTCCGCATCGGCTGGGTGCTCCAGTTCGTTATCGTGGCCTCGGGCCTGCTGGTCCCGATCATGTACGTGATCGGCGCCGCCTTCGTGGCGCTGTGGACGTACTGCATGGTGACCGGCACCCGCCTCGACGCTCAGACGCGCCGGGCGGCGGAGCCCACCGACCCCACCGAAGGAGACCGCTGAACCATGGCCACCCAGGAGACCCTCGTCCTCGTCAAGCCCGACGGCGTCGCCCGCAACCTCACCGGCGAGATCCTCCGCCGCATCGAGGCGAAGGGCTACTCCCTCGTCGACGTGAAGCTCGTCGAGGCCGACCGCGAGCTGCTCGCCGCCCACTACGCCGAGCACGAGGGCAAGCCCTTCTACGAGCCGCTCGTCGAGTTCATGGAGAGCGGCCCGATCATCGCCCTGCGCATCGCGGGCGACCGCGTGATCGAGGGCTTCCGCGCCCTCGCCGGCACCACCGACCCGACCACGGCCGCTCCCGGCACCATCCGCGGCGACCTCGGCCGCGACTGGGGCCTCAAGGTCCAGCAGAACCTCGTGCACGGGTCCGACTCCGAGGAGTCGGCCGCGCGCGAGCTCGGCCTCTGGTTCGCCTGAGCCGCTCGGCCGCCTGCCTCTGACGACGTCCGTCAGAGGTAGGCGAGCACGTTCAGCCTCACCTGCGCGATCACCGCGATCAGCAGGTAGCAGAGCAGCGTGATGAACGGGACCCAGCCGTAGGCGGCACCGGCGAAGCGGCGCACCCCGGCGCGGACGGGGAACACGCCCTCACGGAGGTTGCGGAGCGTCACCAGCCAGAAGCCCGGGATGACGACGGCCCAGGTGAGCATGCACCAGGGGCAGAGCGTTCCGAGCGCGAAGACGCTCGTCGCGATGAGCCAGCCCACGAACACCAGGGCCAGCAGGAAGCCGACGTTGAAGGCCGCCCAGAACCACCGGTCGAACCGGGCGCCCGCGAGCAGGCCCAGCCCCACCACGATCGGCGCGATCCAGGCCGCCAGGCCGATGAGGGGGTTCGGGAAGCCGAAGACCGCGCCCTGCGCCGAGTTCAGGTTCGCACTGCACTGCACGAGCAGGCTGAAGTCGCAGCCGAGGCCCGCATCGGGGTTCTCGAGAGCGGCGAACTTGTCGTTCGTGAGGGCGAAGGCGGCGGTCCAGCCGATCACGCCGAGGACGATCAGCAGGACGGCGAAGAGGACGGGGCGCTGCTGCATGGGGGCGTCGCGCACCCCGGGATCGCTGGACACCGGGGGATTATGGCACGCGCCGGATCGGCGCCTCTGGGAATGCGTGCGATAATCGGAGCCGTCGGTCCGGGGGACCCCGCATCGACGCGAAGAAGGTTTACCGGGCGAGCACCGGGCCACAGGAGATCGACAGCGTTCCGCGAATGGACGCGCCGGATCTCCGCTCCGCCGGGAGTCGACCGCAGGTCGCACCGCGGAGGAGCGCGTGTCGGATAGTCAGTTCCGAGAGTGCAGCTGCAACCGGAGTCCCGCGCCACGAGCGCGACGGGACCGGGGGAGCGGAAGGATTCGCGGCGGGCCGAGGCCCCTCGCACGAGAGAAGCATCCGGGAAGACGACGCGGCGGACGACCCGGCCGAGGAGTGCACCAGGAATGGTGGAAGACAACAGTACGAGCGGATCCGATCCGGACCGCGACGGGCCCCGCAGCGGGGCCAGGAAGATCAGCCGCCTCTTCGGTGGCCGCCGGGCGAGCCGGCGGACCGAGTCGAGCGCGCCAGCGACAGGGGAGACGATCATCGACAGCATTGAGACCGACCAGACCGGAGCCGAGGGCACCGAGCTGCCCGAGACCGGGAGCGCCGCGGAGGCGGCCGAGCCGTCGACGTCGACGGGCGCGGTGTTCTTCAACGCCCTCCCGCAGACCCCGGGCGCCGACCAGGAGGAGCCGCGACGGCCCGCACTGCCGAGCCCGTCGCTGCTGTTCCAGGCGCCGGTCCTGCCCGACTACGTCGAGCTGGCTCCGCTGCCTCCCCGCGGTGCGCCGCTGGGCGTCCAGGACGAGCGCGAGAGCCCGGCCGAGGAGCAGGGCTCCGTCCGCCGCCGCTCGCGCCGCCGCAGCGGCGAGAGCGAGAGGTCCGGCTCCGACGACCCCGAGAACACCGTCGTCCGGGTCCGCCAGCCGCGCGAGCAGCGCGAGGCCCGCGAGCCCGAGCTCATCACCGAGCCGCAGCGCATCAAGGGCTCGACCCGCCTCGAGGCCAAGAAGCAGCGCCGCCGCGACGGCCGCGACGCCGGCCGGCGCCGCACGGTCGTCACCGAGTCCGAGTTCCTCGCCCGCCGGGAGGCCGTCGACCGCGTCATGGTCGTCCGCTCGAAGGAGGACAGCATCCGCATCGGCGTGCTCGAGGACGGCGTCCTCGCCGAGCACTACGTCGCCCGCTCGCAGGAGGCGTCGCTCATCGGCAACGTCTACCTCGGCCGCGTGCAGAACGTCCTCCCGAGCATGGAGGCCGCCTTCGTCGACATCGGACGCGGGCGCAACGCCGTGCTCTACTCCGGCGAGGTCGACTGGGACGCCGCGAACAACGCCGGCGGCCCCCGCCGGATCGAGCTCGCGCTCAAGCCCGGCGACCGGGTCCTCGTCCAGGTCACGAAGGACCCCGTCGGCCACAAGGGCGCCCGTCTCACGAGCCAGATCTCGCTCCCCGGCCGCTACCTCGTCTACGTGCCCAACGGCTCGATGAACGGCATCTCGCGGAAGCTCCCGGACACCGAGCGCGCCCGCCTGAAGAAGATCCTCAAGGAGGTGCTGCCCGAGAACGTGGGCGTCATCGTCCGGACCGCGGCCGAGGGCGCCACGGAGGAGCAGCTGACCGTCGACGTCGAGCGCCTGACCGCGCAGTGGACGGCTCTCAGCGCGAAGGCCGCGACCGGGCAGGCTCCCGCTCTCCTGCACAGCGAGCCGGACCTGCTGATCAAGATCGTCCGCGACGTCTTCAACGAGGACTTCGAGAAGATGGTCATCGCCGGCGACGACGCCCGCGAGACCATCGAGCTCTACCTCAGTCAGGTCGCACCCGATCTGCTCGAGCGCGTCGAGGTCTACACGGGTGAGAAGGACGCGTTCGACGAGTTCCGCATCACGGAGCAGATCGAGAAGGCGCTGGAGCGCAAGGTGTGGCTGCCCAGCGGCGGCTCGCTCGTGATCGACCGCACCGAGGCGATGACGGTGGTCGACGTCAACACCGGCAAGTTCGTCGGCTCGGGCGGGAACCTCGAGGAGACGGTCACGAAGAACAACCTGGAGGCGGCCGAGGAGATCGTCCGCCAGCTGCGCCTGCGCGACATCGGCGGCATCATCGTCGTCGACTTCATCGACATGGTGCTCGAGTCCAACCGCGACCTCGTGCTCCGCCGCCTGGTCGAGTGCCTGAGCCGCGACCGGACGAAGCACCAGGTCGCCGAGGTCACCTCGCTCGGCCTCGTGCAGATGACCCGCAAGAAGCTGGGCCTGGGACTGCTCGAGACCTTCAGCGAGAACTGCGAGATCTGCGCCGGACGCGGCGTCATCGTCCACCACGACCCCGTGCTCAAGCACCGGTCGACCGCCGCTCCGCAGCAGGAGCAGCGCCGCCGGGGCAAGGGCGGCGAGCAGCAGCCCGCCGCCTCCGGGCGCTCGAACGGCGGGCAGAACGGGCAGGGCGCGCCGGCGACCAAGCCGGTCAGCACCCACGCCATCACGGACGACGCGAAGAACGCGCTCGCGCAGATCGCCGCCAGCACCATCCACCCCCAGGCCGTGCGCCAGGCGGCGGAGGAGGCGGCCGCGCTGGTCGAGGACGCCGCCGAGACCGTCGAGGCCATGGCGCCGGAGGAGTCCGCCACGGCACCCGAGGAGCAGCCGTCCGCGCCGAGCCGTCGCGGCGAGCGTCCCGCCCGGGGCGAGCGCCGTCGTCGCAGCCGCGACCGCGAGCCGCGCCAGGAGGCCGCCGAGACGGCGACCGTCGAGCCGGCTCCCGTCGAGCCGGCTCCCGTCGAGACCCCGGTCGAGAAGGAGATCGAGCCGGCCGCTGCCGCGCCGATCCTCGACATCCCGATCGCGCCGGTTACGCCTCCGCGCCGCGTCCGCAGCGAGGTCGCCGAGCACCTGCTCGACTCCGTGCTCGACGCTCTGCCGGCCCCGAAGCAGCCCGGCCAGGGCCGTGCGAAGAGCCGGCGCGTCACGACGGCCGCGCTCACCGGAGTCGCGGTCATCCCCGAGCAGACCCCGCGCCGCGCCGACCAGTAGCGCGACCCGGTGTCAGGAGGGCCCGGTGCCCGGCGAGAGCCGGCGCCGGGCCCTCTCGGCGTCCCGGTCGCGCCCGCGGACGCGGAGCCCGCTCCGCCTCAGCCGCTCGACCAGCTCCCGCGCGCCGACGGGGACCGCGCCCGCGGCGACGAGCTCGTCGATCCGCTCGTCGGACACGTCGTAGTGGTCCAGGTCGAAGCCGCGCTCGGGCACGCCGAGACGGCGCGCGAAGTCGTGGAGCTCCTCGAGCGAGACGTCGCTCACGAGGTGCGCCCACAGCCGGCCGTGCGCCGGCCAGCGCGCGGCGTCGACGAGGATGGCCATTCCCCGATCGTAGGCGGCGCGCCGTCCGTCCACGTGCCTCCTCCTCGACTATCGTGACGGGGTCGCCGGTCGGGTGGACACGGCTTCGCAGTCGTGTGCGTTTGACCGTGGAGCGCGGATCCCGTACTCTTGACCGTTGGTGTGGCGCGATCCATGTGCTCACGCAGATTTCCGTTGTCGCTCCGCCCCTCACGGGGCGCGGGCCGCGGTGCCGGTTCCCTCGTGTCGTGAGGAGACGGGTACGAACCGGAAGACCGGGGCTCAGCCCCGTCCCTACAAGCCCCGGACGAGGCCTCCGCTCCGTCCAGACGAGAAACAGGTACGAGAAGTGGTTTACGCAGTTGTGCGCGCCGGCGGTCGGCAGGAGAAGGTCGAGGTCGGCACCATCGTGACGATGGACCGCGTCAAGGCCGACGAGAACGGCACCGTGCAGCTTCCTGCCGTGCTGCTCGTCGACGGTGAGTCGATCACCTCGGACGCGGCGACCCTCGCGGGCGTCACCGTCACCGCCGAGGTGCTCGAGGACCTCCGTGGTCCGAAGATCATCATCCAGAAGTTCAAGAACAAGACCGGTTACAAGAAGCGCCAGGGGCACCGTCAGGACCTCACGCGCGTCAAGGTCACTGGCATCAAGTAGTCCTGCAAAGGAATTGAGCTGACCTGCGGAGCGAGCCATCGCCCTGCAGGGCAACAGCACGGGGCTGCGGCCCCCCGGTCTCGAGGAGATGAGAAATGGCACACAAGAAGGGCGCGAGCTCCACTCGCAACGGTCGCGACTCGAACGCGCAGCGTCTCGGCGTCAAGCGCTTCGGCGGCCAGGTCGTGAACGCGGGCGAGATCATCGTCCGCCAGCGCGGCACCCACTTCCACCCCGGCGCGAACGTCGGACGCGGTGGCGACGACACCCTGTTCGCCCTCTCGGCGGGCGCTGTCGAGTTCGGCAGCAAGGGCGGCCGCAAGGTCGTCAACATCGTGGCGGCCGCCCAGTAGGGTCGACCTCCTCGGCCGCACAGGCACAGGACGCAAGGGGCGGGCTTCGGCTCGCCCCTTGCGCGTTTACCGGGGCACAGCCCCCCGGTGCCGGCATCCCGGCGCCGCACGCACTCACGGACGGATTCACACCATGGTCACCTTCGTCGACAACGTCACGCTGCATCTGCGTGCCGGCCACGGCGGCAACGGCTGCGTCTCCGTCCGTCGCGAGAAGTTCAAGCCGCTCGCCGGCCCCGACGGCGGCAACGGCGGGCACGGGGGCGACATCGTCCTCGTCGCCGACCCGCAGACGACGACGCTGCTCGCCTACCACCGCCACCCGCACCGCAGCTCCGAGAACGGCGGTCCCGGCATGGGCGACCACCGCGCGGGCGGGAACGGCGAGCTCATGGAGCTCCCCGTCCCGGTCGGCACGGTCGTCAAGTCGCCGGACGGCGACCAGCTGATCGACATGGACGAGCCCGGCCTCCGGTTCGTCATCGCTCCGGGCGGGCAGGGCGGGCTCGGCAACGCCTCGCTCGCCACCACGAAGCGCAAGGCGCCCGGCTTCGCGCTGCTCGGCACGCCGGGCTGGGAGGGCGACGTCGTCCTCGAGCTGAAGACCGTCGCGGACGTCGCGCTCGTCGGATTCCCCTCGGCGGGCAAGTCGAGCCTCGTCGCGGCGATCTCGGCGGCCAAGCCGAAGATCGCGGACTACCCGTTCACGACCCTCGCGCCCAACCTCGGCGTCGTGCAGGCGGGGGAATCGCGCTTCACCGTCGCCGACGTGCCCGGTCTCATCGAGGGCGCGAGCGAGGGCAAGGGCCTGGGTCTGGAGTTCCTCCGCCACGTCGAGCGCTGCACCGCCCTCGTCCACGTGCTCGACTGCGCCACGCTCGAGCCCGGCCGCGACCCGCTGACCGACCTCGACATCATCCTCGGGGAGCTGGCGGCGTACCCCGTCGGCGACGGACAGGTGCCGCTGATCGAGCGGCCGCAGCTGATCGCGCTCAACAAGGTCGACGTGCCCGAGGCCCAGGAACTGGCCGACTTCGTCCGGGCCGACCTCGAGGGCCGCGGCTACCGCGTGTTCGAGATCTCGACGGTCAGCCACTCGGGACTCCGCCAGCTGACGTTCGCCCTCGCCGAGATCGTCGAGAAGCACCGCCTCGAGCTCGCCGCCGTGCCGCGGGTCGAGCGCATCGCCATCCGCCCCCGCGCCGTGGACGAGAAGGACTTCGAGATCCGGGTCGAGGGCGGCTCGTACGGCAACGTGTACCGGGTCCTGGGCACCAAGCCCGTGCGCTGGGTCGCGCAGACCGACTTCACGAACGACGAGGCCGTCGGCTTCCTCGCCGACCGCCTGGCCAAGCTCGGAGTCGAGAACGGCCTGTTCTCGGCTGGAGCGGTCGCCGGCTCCACCGTCGTCATCGGCCCCGGCGACGGCGTCGTCTTCGACTGGGAGCCGACCCTCACCTCGACGGCCGAGCTCATCACCGCGCCCCGCGGAACGGACCTCCGCCTCGAGGACAACCGGCGCAAGACCCGCAACGAGCGTCGCGAGGACTACTTCGAGCGGATGGACGCCAAGGCCGAGGCCCGCGCGGAGCTCGAGCGCGAGCGCCAGGGCGGCGTCTGGCGCGTCGCCGACGAGGGCGACGGCACGGAGGCCGGCGAGGAGAGCTGACTCCCGCCGCCGGGGTCGTCTGCCTCTACACTGGCCGGATGCCGCAGACGACCCCCGACAGCAGTGCGCTGACCGAGCGGTTCGCCGCTTCCCGTGCCGCGTCGCGCTCCCTCCGCAGTGCGACCACCGACCTCAAGAACCGGGCTCTGCTCGCCATCGCCGACGCGGTGCGCTCGAGCGCCGCGCGCGTCGTCCCGGCGAACGAGCTCGACCTCCAGCGGGGTCGCGAGAGCGGGATGAGCGCGGGCCTGCAGGACCGCCTCCGCCTCGATGCGGCGCGCCTGGGGTCCCTCGCCGACGCCGTCGTCGCGGTCGTCGGGCTCACCGATCCGGTCGGGCAGACGGTGCGGGGATCGAACCTGCCCAACGGCGCCTCCCTCACCCAGGTGCGGGTCCCGTTCGGCGTCGTCGGAGCGATCTACGAGGCGCGCCCGAACGTCACCATCGACATCGCGGCGCTCGCCCTCAAGAGCGGGAACGCCGTGATCCTGCGTGGAGGCACGGCCGCGGAGAACACGAACCGCGTCCTGGTGGAGCTGCTGCAGGAGGCCGTCGCCTCCGTCGGCCTGCCCGCCGAGCTGGTGCAGACGGTCGACGACCACGGCCGCGAGGGCGCGAAGGCCCTCATGCGAGCGCGCGGCTACGTCGACGTCCTGGTGCCGCGGGGGAGCGCCGGCCTCATCGAGTCGGTCGTGACGGAGTCGACGGTCCCCGTGATCGAGACGGGCGCCGGAGTCGTCCACGTCTTCCTCGACGCCAGTGCCGACGAGCAGTGGGCCGTGGACATCGTCCACAACGCCAAGGTGCAGCGTCCGAGCACCTGCAACGCCCTCGAGACCCTCCTCGTCCACCGCGACGCCGCCGAGCGCCTCCTCCCGCCCGTGCTCGGCCGGCTCGCGGAAGCGGGAGTGACCGTGCACGGCGACGAGCGCGTCGCGGCGCTCTGGCCCGACGCGGTGCCCGCCACCGACGAGGACTGGTCCGCGGAGTACTACTCGCTCGACGTCGCCGTCGCGATCGTCGACGACCTCGACGCCGCGATGGCCCACATCGACCGGTACTCCACCCACCACACCGAGTCGATCGTGACGAACGACCTCCGAAGCGCCGAGCGCTTCCTCGCCGAGGTCGACTCCGCGGTCGTGATGGTCAACGCCTCCACCCGCTTCACCGACGGCGGGGAGTTCGGGTTCGGCGCCGAGGTCGGCATCTCGACGCAGAAGCTGCACGCTCGGGGCCCCATGGGCCTTCCCGAGCTGACCAGCACGAAGTG
This sequence comes from Rathayibacter sp. AY1F2, assembly GCF_002930885.1. Classification (NCBI taxonomy): domain Bacteria; kingdom Bacillati; phylum Actinomycetota; class Actinomycetes; order Micrococcales; family Microbacteriaceae; genus Rathayibacter; species Rathayibacter sp. AY1F2. Next base: position 60,416 of record NZ_PSVG01000010.1, read on the forward strand.
GCTGCTGCGCGGCGCGGGACAGGTCCGCGCCTAGCGCCCGGACCGGCGATCCGGCGTCGAGCGGCGTCCGGGTAGACTCGTCGGAGCCCCGCCGGGGCGACCACGACCTCCAAGGAGCACTGCATGTCCCTCGCGACGACCGTCCTCGCCGAAGCAGCGGCCCACACGGAGCTGCCGTTCCCCCCGATCGTCTTCGGCCTGATCGCCGCCGTCGCCTTCACGGCGCTCGGCTTCGTCACTTGGAGCTACCGGGACGTGGCGAACCGCCACTCGCACAAGACCGGTGCCGGCTCCCACGACCAGCACGGTCACGGACACTAGGCGGGGAGCCCAGCGATCGTGACGTCCGCCGCGAGCGGAGGCCCGCGGCGTCCGCGCATCGGCGTGATGGGCGGCACCTTCGACCCGATCCACCACGGTCACCTGGTCGCCGCCTCCGAGGTGGCCCAGTCGTTCGACCTGGACGAGGTCGTCTTCGTGCCCACCGGCCAGCCGTGGCACAAGAAGACGGTGACCTCCGCCGAGCACCGGTACCTGATGACGGTGATCGCGACGGCGTCGAACCCGCGCTTCACCGTCAGCCGAGTCGACGTGGACCGCATCGGCACGACCTACACGATCGACACCCTGCGCGACATCCACGCCGCGCACCCCGACGCCGAGCTGTTCTTCATCACCGGCGCGGACGCGGTCGCTCAGATCCTGAGCTGGAAGGACTACGACGAGCTGTGGGAGCTGGCCCACTTCGTCGCCGTCAGCCGGCCGGGGCACGTCCTCAACGTTTCGGGATTGCCGGCCCAGGACGTATCCTTGTTGGAGATTCCGGCACTGGCGATCTCCTCGACCGACTGTCGGAGCCGCGTCAACCGGGGTCATCCGGTCTGGTACCTGGTTCCCGACGGTGTCGTCCAGTACATCTCGAAGCACCACCTGTATCGGAGCACGTCATGACAGTTCAGCCCGAGGAGAAGCCGCTCACCCGGCGCGAGATCCGCGAGCGCGAGAGGCGCGAGGCCGGTGCGGCCACGACCGCCGCCGTTCCGACGACGTCCCGCCGAGCTGCCACCGCGACCGCCACCACCGCCGGCGACATGCCGGTGCTGACCCCCACCCAGGCCCTGCGGATCACCCCCGTCGAGCCGAGCCCCGCGAGCGAGCCCGACCTGCGCACCTCCTCGATGGAGATCGTCGCCACCGAGAACGCCACGGGCCGCCAGCTGACCCGTCGGGAGCTGCGCGCACTGCTGGCGCAGCAGCAGGCGGAGAAGGTCGCCGCCGCACCGGAGGCGGAGCCGCCCGCCGACGAGGAGCGGTCCGACGACGAGCGCTCCGACTACGTCGAGGGCGCCCTCGAGCGCGCCTCGGCGCTCCCGCCGACCGGGTCGGTCCCCGTGATCGAGGCGGCCGACGAGTCCCGTGATGCGGAGCCGGTGCCCGAGGGCGCAGCGGAGCAGGAGCCGGAGGGCGACGAGGACGTCGTCACCGAGGACGCCCCCGAGGCGTCCGAGGAGGAGGCGGACGAGTCCGCCACCGATGCGACCGCGGACGCCGACGCGGCCGAGGTGCACGAGGCCGAGATCGAGAGCTCCTCCTCCGACGACGAGACGCCGTCCGCGGACGCCTCCGACGAGCGGGACGCGGACGACGAGCAGCCGACGGCCGGCGAGCAGCCCGAGCAGCCGCACCTGAACACCGCGCTCTTCGCGTCGGTGGGCGGATCCCTCGACATCGCCGACGAGAAGGCCACCGAGATCACCGGGAGCTTCGAGCCGCCGATCGAGCACCTCGCCATCACCGAGGAACTCGACAGCAAGTCGAAGGAGGAGGTGGACGCCTCGTTCGACTCCCTCATCGCGAGCGGAGTCGCCGCCACCGGTGCCGTCACCACCACCAACGCGCTGATCCTGCCGACCACGGGCCCCGGCGCGACAGTCGGCACGGACACGGGGGAGATCCTCGTCACCGGCTCGTTCGACCTCCCGCGCAGCCTCGGCTCCACGGGCCAGCACCCGAACCTCTACGACTCGCCCGATGTGGACCGCTACGTCGACCGCATCGACCGCGAGCAGCCCGTCGGCGAGTCCGAGCCGGTCCGGGCGTCCAGCGCCGTCTCCACCCACGCCGCCGGCACCTCGATGATCGCGCCGCAGAAGCGCGCCGGCGTGAGCGTCCCGGTGGTCCTCGCGATCACCGCGGCCGTCCTGCTGGTCGGCGCGATCGCGCTGTTCATCGGCGGCTTCGTGCTCAACATCTTCTGATCTCCACCACCGACACTGAAGGCTTCATGACTGCGACCGATTCCGCCCGCGCCCTGCTCCAGCTCGCGGCCACCGCCGCCGACTCCAAGGGCGGTGAGGACCTCGTCGCCCTCGACGTCTCGGGGCCGCTGCCGCTGGTCGACATCTTCCTCCTCGCCACCGGCCGCTCCGAGCGCAACGTGGTCGCGATCGCGAACGAGGTGGAGGACCGCCTGAACGACTCCGGCGCCAAGCTGCTGCGCCGCGAGGGCCGTGCGGAGGGCCGCTGGATCCTCCTCGACTTCGGCGACCTCGTCGTGCACGTCTTCCACGAGGAGGACCGCATGTACTACTCGCTCGAGCGCCTCTGGAAGGACTGCCCGACGGTGCCGTTCACCCTCGAGCAGCCCGTCGCCGTCGACTCGTCGACGTCCTCGAACTGACGAACACGCCCGGCGACAGCGCTCGATTTCACTTCACGCGAATCGTGTTGTAGTTTATTCGAGTTGCTTCCGCCGGGCGGAGACAGCGAAAGACAGTACGAAGCAAGACAGAACACAACACGGGTCCGTGGCGCAGCTGGTAGCGCACCTGCATGGCATGCAGGGGGTCAGGGGTTCGAATCCCCTCGGATCCACCGAACAGGTCCGCACTCCTCCGGGAGTGCGGACCTTCGTCGTTCACGGCGCTACAGGGTCCGGCGCCGTCCTGTCCGGCTCAGGCCGGTCAGGCCAGCCAGGACCGTGCCCGTCCGGCCACCGGGTCCCCCTGCTGGTCACGCACGGGTCGGCCCGACCGGCTCCACGTGGCCGCCGCATCCGGCGAGGAATCCGGAGAGCTCGCCCCAGGCGTCCTCCCCGATCGTGGTGCCCGGGCGCCGTGCGAGATCGGCCAGAGCGTCCGTCAGCTCGTCGACTCCCGTCAGGATCCTCGTCCGTGCCGCTCCCGTGCCCTGCCATCCGGGCGCGTACGTCCTGACGTCGGGGTGGCTGTAGAGCACGGCCGTCTCGAACCACGGCGTGGGCAGACCGTTCAGGGCCAGGTGCTCCTTGAGTCTCGCGGCCTGGATCCGGACCTGCCGGGCGGGGACGTGCTGCTCGACATGCGTGCGCACCGTCCACCGCGACACCGTCCCCGGTGCGATCTGAACCGCGAAGGCCTCGGGCAGGGCGTCCTCGTCGAGGAGGACGCCGTAGGAGGGGTGGACGGTACCGGGTCGCACGCCGTCGAAGACGACCCCCTGCCAGTACTTGGCCTCGATGATGAGCGCGCCGTGCCGGGTGAGCAGCAGATGGTCGATCTGCGCGAGGAAGCGGCGCGTCGTGCGCGCCTCGACCGGTACGAAGACGACGTTCGTGGCGAGGACGCCGGACAGCCCCGCCGAGGCGCACGCCTCCCGGATCAGGGTGTGCGAGACGGCCTCGCTGCTCCAGGTCCTGGCGAGCGCGTCACGGGTCTGCTCGACCTCCTCCTGCGCCGTCTCGAGCTCGGTCCGACTGAGGTCGCGCTCGGCGTCGCGCGCGCGTCAATGCCTTGAGCGCCGCCTCGTGGCTCCGGTCGCGCTCGGCGATCGTGCGCTGGTGCTCCTCCGAGGCCTCCTCCGCGGCCTGCTCCGCCGCCGCTCTCGCCGCAGTGCGCCGTCGGCGGCCGGCGACGACCGTGATGAGAAGGGCCAGGAGCAGGGCGGCCGCGACGGCCCAGGGGAGGTACTCGTTCATGGTCCCCAGGCAAGCACGGACCACCGACCGTGCGCCGCGACGGCTCCCGATCGCGCCGCTCGGCGGACCGGCCGCGGTGCGCTCGCTCGTGCCCTGTCCGGACGTCTTCGTCGGCGTCCGCCTGCGCGCGCGGTGGAGACGCCGACCCTGCGCCGGCCGATCGCGCAGGCGGAGCCCTACCGCCGCCTGGCGGACGCGATGCGCGACCAGCACGAGGTCCGGCTGACCGGCGTCGAGGGCACGCTGCTGGGCTTCGTCGGCCCGCAGCCGTTCCAGGGGATCAGCGTCGCCGGCCTGCAAACGCACGTCGTCGACACCACCGGCGGGATCGGCGGCCACGTGCTCGCCGCCTCCGGAGTCGCGGGCCTGATCGAGATCGAGCGGTACGGCGGCATCACCCTCCTCCTGCTGGAGTCGGACGACCACCCGCGAGCCGACTTGGACGCGGCGGCCGACGCCGGGATCCGCGCCGTGGAGACCGACCACCCGCCCTGAGCGGCCCTACCCTGGACGCATGCCCTCACTGCGCGACGTCCACGCCGTCATCGACCGTCTCTGGCCCGAGGCGGCCGCCGAGAGCTGGGACGCGCCCGGCCTGGTCACCGGCGACCCCGACGCCGCGGTGGAGCGGATCCTGCTCACGGTCGACGTGGTCTCCGACACCGTCGCGGAGGCCGTCGACGGCGGATACCAGCTCCTGGTCGCGCACCACCCGCTGCTGCTGCGCGGCGTCACCTCGATCGCCGAGGACGGCTACAAGGGCCGCCTGCTCGCGGACCTCGTCCGGGGCGGCTGCGCACTGATCTCGGCCCACACGAACGCCGACATCGTCGCGGACGGCGTCTCGGACGTGATCGCGACCCGCCTCGGCCTGACCGGCACGACTCCGATCGTCCCGGGCGCCGACCCGTCGGTCGGGCTCGGCCGGGTGGGCGATCTGCCCGAGGAGGTGACGCTCGGACGCCTGGCCGGAGCCGTGGCCGAGCTCCTGCCGGCCACCGCGGGGGGAGTGCGGGTCGCGGGCGCCTACGAGACACCCGTGCGCCGCGTGTCGCTCTGCGGGGGAGCGGGGGACTCCCTCCTGGACGCCCCCGCCGTCCGCACGAGCGACGTCTTCATCACCGCCGACCTCCGGCACCACCCGGCCTCCGAGGCGCGCGAGAAGGCCCTGCACGGCACCGGCCCCGCCCTCATCGACGTCTCGCACTGGGCGAGCGAGTGGCTGTGGCTCGACGTCGCCGCGACCGCGCTGCGGGACGCCCTGCCCACGGTCACCGTCGAGGTGAGCGAGACCCGCACCGACCCGTGGGATTTCGCGATCGTGCACTGACCCGCCGCGGGCACGGGAGAATGGACGCGGCGCGCCCGTACTGCGCGCCGGGAACGAGGACCGCCACGTGAAAGCCAGCCCCGCACACCAGCGCGAACTCCTGACTCTGGCGAGTCTGGACACGAGGGGCGCGCAGCTGCGCCACGCCCTCGCGACGCTCCCGCAGATCGCGCGGATCCAGGCGATGCAGGCCCGCGACAACGAGACCCGCCGCTCCCTCGCCGAGCGCACAGGGCGCCTCGAGGACGTGCGCACCGAGCTCGGGCGCATCGAGTCCGACGTCAGCGTGGTCGAGAAGCGGCTCACCCGCGATCGCGACCGCCTGCAGACCGCATCCGCGGCCAAGGACATCGCCGCGCTCGAGAGCGAGATCACCTCCCTCGTGAAGCGACGGGGAGACCTCGAGGACATCGAGCTGACCCTGATGGAGCGGATCGAGGGCATCGAGTCCGAGGTCGCCGCGGCTCAGGCCGAGCGCGACGAGGTCGTCGCCTCGCTCGGGACCCTCGCCGAGGAGCGCGACGCGCAGGCCGAGAAGCTCCGCGACAAGCAGGAGGCGCTCGCCCGGGACCGCGCCGACCTGGTGACGACCCTTCCGGAGGACCTGGTCGAGCTGTACGAGAAGCAGCGCGCCCGCTACGGAGTCGGCGCGGCCCTCCTCCGCGGGAAGGTGTCGGAGGGGAGCGGCGTGGCCCTCACCGAGTCGGACCTCTCCTGGATCCGCGCCTCCGCTCCGGACGAGGTCGTCCTCTGCCCCGACAGCGGCTGCATCCTGGTGCGCGGCGAGGAGTCCACGCTCGCCTGAGCCGTACACTGGACGGGCGAACGGGCCGGCAAGACGGTCGCGTCACCGCGGCGAGAGCCGTGGTGCCGAGGAACGTCCGGGCTCCGCAGAGCAGGGCGGTGGGCAACACCCACCCGGGGCGACCCGCGAGACAGTGCCACAGAGAACAGACCGCCGTCGGCTCCGGCCGGCGGTAAGGGTGAAACGGTGGTGTAAGAGACCACCAGGGGCCGGAGTGATCCGGTCCGCTCGGTAAACCTCGCCCGGAGCAAGGTCAGACAGAGGACGATGCGGCTGCTCGTCGGGTCCTCGGGTAGACCGCTGGAGGGTCACGGCGACGTGGCTCCGAGAGAGATGGCCGTCCAGCGCCCGCCGAGAGGCGCGGCGTGAACAGAACCCGGCGTATCAGCCGACCCCTTCGCCACGAGATGCCCCGCCCCGGCGGGGCATCTCGCGTCTCCGCCGGTCGCCGAGCTCGCGCTCCCGCCCGCAGGCAGCGCGACGGCCTGCCGTGGCGGTTCCGGGGTCTCGACACACCCTTGCGCGGCTACTCGTCAAGACTGGCGCAGTCCATCTCTCGCGCTGCCTCCTGCGGACGAAGCGGTGCAGCACGGCGTCCGGCAGGCGACGGTCCCGGAGGACGGTCCTGAGACGCCGCTGCGGATCGACCGCCGAGGACCAGGTGCCCCCGCCCCCGTCCTGGCTCACCGCGACCGCTGAACCCTGAAAGTCTGATCACGTCCGTCCGCCATGGCGCCACGCACCAGGCGAACCGGCGAAACGCGTGCCAGCGTTTCGTAGTAGCCGTCCGCACCCCGCTCCCCGGAACGCGTCACCTCCCGAGGCCGACCGCGCCTCGGCGGGCGGGGACCGCCGAGGAAAAAGACTCAGCCCCGTCCTGCGAGCGCGGCCGCGCCGAGGATGCCGGCGTTGTTGCGGAGCGCCGCCGGGATGATCGGGGTGCGCAGGTCGAGCAGCGGGAGGAACTCGTCGTGGTGCTTGGAGATGCCGCCGCCGACGATGAAGAGATCGGGCCAGAGCAGCGCCTCGAGGTGGGAGTAGTAGCGCTGCAGGCGCTTCGCCCAGTGCTTGTAGTCGAGGTCGTCGCGCTCCTTGGCGGCGAACGAGGCCTTCTTCTCGTAGTCGCCGCCGTGGATCTCGAGGTGGCCGAGCTCAGCGTTGGGGATGAGGATCCCGTCGTGGATCTGCGCCGTCCCGATGCCGGTGCCGAGGGTGGTCATGATGACCAGGCCCTCCTTGTCCTTCGCCGCTCCGAAGCGCGACTCGGCGTAGCCCGCCGCATCGGCGTCGTTCACGAAGAAGATGTTCCGGCCGATCGCGTCCTCGAACAGCTTCTCGGCCTCGAGGCCGATCCACTCGTCCGACACGTTCGCCGCCGACATCGTCCGTCCGTGGACGACGACGGCGGGGAAGCAGATGCCGACCGGGGTGTCCGAGGGCAGGTCCGGGATCTTCTCGAGGATCTGCTGGACGGTGGCGACGATGTCCTTCGGCGTGCCGCCCGGGGGAGTGGCGAGCTTCATCCGGTCGCTGAGCAGAGTGCCCGCGGCCAGGTCCACCGAGGCCCCCTTGATGCCCGTTCCCCCGATGTCGATTCCGATGGCGGTCGCCGCAGCAGTCATAGCGGCCATGCTAGCGAAGGGCGGGGGTGCGGACCGACGCGGGCTGCGGCGTAGGATCGCGGCATGGCTGACGGCGACGCGAACTCCTGGTGGTACAACCTCAAGGCCGGCACGGTGGAGCAGGGATTCGTGTCCCCCTCCGTCGACCGGGTGGGACCCTTCTCCTCTCGCGAGGAGGCGGAGCACGCCCTCGAGCGGCTGCACGAGAACAGCCGCAAGTGGGCCGAGGAGGACGCCGCCGAGGACCGCTGACCGCGGCTACTCGTAGCTGTGCTCGGCGCCGGGGTAGGCGCCGGACTCCACTTCGTCCCGGTACGCGGTGACCGCTCCGGTGAGCACGCCGCGCAGATCCGCGTACTGCTTCACGAAGCGGGGGATGCGGCCGGTGGTGAATCCGGCGAAATCCGTCCACACGAGCAGCTGTCCGTCGACGTGCGGTCCCGCTCCGACTCCGATCGTCGGGATGCGCAGCTCCTCCGTCACCTGACGTGCCGCGTCCGCGGGCACCATCTCGAGGACGACGGCGAACGCCCCTGCCTCCTGGACGGCGCGCGCGTCGGCGAGCAGCTGCTCGATGCCCTCGCCGCGCCCCTGGACCATGTGACCGCCGAGCCCGTGCTCGCTCTGCGGCGTGAAGCCGATGTGCGCCATCACGGGGATGCCCGCCTCGACGATGCGCCGGATCTGCTCGGCGGAGCGGACTCCGCCCTCGAGCTTCACCGCGTGCGCGTGCGTCTCCTTCATGAAGCGGAACGCCGTGTGCAGCGCGTCGTCGGCACCCGACTCGTAGGAGCCGAAGGGCATGTCGGCGACGACGAAGGCGCGCTCGACGGCTCCGGCGACGGCACGCGCCAGCGGGATGAGCTCGTCGACGGTGACGGGCAGAGTGGTGTCGTAGCCGAGCACCGTGTTGCCGGCGGAGTCGCCCACGAGGAGGAAGTCGATCCCGGCGTCGTCGAAGATCTTCGCCGTCAGCTGGTCGTAGCTGGTCAGCCCGGTGATGCGGACACCGGAGTCCTTCGCGTTCTGGAAGTGGCGGGTTCGAACGCGTTTCACGGGCTGCGCTGACATGGGCGCCAGTCTACGGCGCGCCTCGGGCGCCCCGCGGGCCCCGGTCGGAGGCAGTAGCCTGAGGGTCGAAACAGGAGGGGTCTGGATGGACAAGCAACGGGACTTCGTTCTTCGCACCATTGAAGAGCGAGGGATCAAATTCGTTCGCCTCTGGTTCACCGACGTCGTCGGCACGCTGAAGTCGGTCGCGATCGCGCCGGCCGAGGTGGAGGGCGCGTTCGCGGAGGGGCTCGGCTTCGACGGCTCCGCCATCGAGGGCCTCACCCGCTCCTTCGAGGCCGACGTCCTCGCGCATCCGGATCCGTCGACCTTCCAGATCCTCCCGTGGCGCGGAGAGATCGACCCGACGGCGCGGATGTTCTGCGACATCACCACGCCGGACGGCCAGCCCGCCGTCGCCGACCCGCGCAACGTGCTCAAGCGCACGCTGGCGAAGGCGGCCGAGCGCGGGTTCACCTTCTACACGCACCCCGAGATCGAGTTCTACCTCCTCAAATCGTCGTCCTTCGGCGCCGAGGGTCCGGAACCGGTCGACTCCGCCGGGTACTTCGACAACGTCCCCGGAGGCACGGCGCACGACTTCCGCCGCCGCTCCGTGCGCATGCTGGAGGATCTGGGCATCTCGGTCGAGTTCAGCCACCACGAGGCGGGCCCCGGCCAGAACGAGATCGACCTCCGCTACGCGGACGCGCTCACCACGGCCGACAACATCATGACCTTCCGCACCGTGATCAAGGAGGTGGCGATCGAGCAGGGCGTCTACGCGACGTTCATGCCGAAGCCGCTCTCCGGGCACCCCGGCTCGGGCATGCACACGCATCTCTCGCTCTTCGAGGGCGACGTGAACGTGTTCTACGAGCAGGGCGCCCAGTACCAGCTCTCGAAGCTCGGCCGTCAGTTCATCGCGGGCCTGCTCAAGCACGCCCCCGAGATCACCGCCGTGACGAACCAGTTCGTCAACTCCTACAAGCGGCTCTGGGGCGGCGACGAGGCGCCCAGCTACGTCTCGTGGGGCCACAACAACCGGTCCGCCCTCGTGCGCGTTCCGCTCTACAAGCCCAACAAGGGGCAGTCGTCGCGCATCGAGTACCGGGCGCTGGACTCCGCGGCGAACCCCTACCTGGCGTACTCGCTGCTCCTGGCGGCCGGGCTCAAGGGCATCGAGGAGGGCTACGAGCTCCCGGCCGAGGCCGAGGACAACGTGTGGGCCCTCTCGGACGCGGAGCGCCGGGCGCTCGGCTACGGCGCTCTGCCCGCCAGCCTCGACCGCGCCATCTCGCTGATGGAGGAGTCCGAGCTCGTGGCCGAGACGCTGGGCGAGCAGGTGTTCAACTTCGTGCTGCTCAACAAGCGGAAGGACTGGGCCGAGTACCGCGCCCAGGTCACGCCGTACGAGCTGCGCAGCAATCTCGAGATGCTCTGACGCCTCGGCCATGCCCCGTGAACGCTCCCTCCGCGATGTCGCACGCCTCGGCTTCGCCGCGCTCGGCGAGACCGGGGCGCGGCTGGCCGAGGCGGAGGAGCTCGCCGGGCGGCAGCTCGAGTCGGTGCTGCCCTCCTTCGCCCGGGTGGCGGACCCGGACGAGGCGCTGCTCGCTCTGATCGACCTGCTGCGGCGGCACCGCGACCGCATGGACGCGGTCCTCGCCGACGACGAGGCACTGACCCGGCTGCTTCTGGTGGTGGGGGCCTCCTCCGGCCTCGCCGACTTCCTCCAGCGCCGGCCCGACGAGCTGGCCAGCGTGCTCGAGCCGGTGCGCACGCTCCCCGGGCGCGCCGAGATGAAGGCCGAGCTGCTCGAGTCGGTCGGCGCCGTCGACGGCTTCTCGTCGCTCCGGGAGGAGGCGGGCTGGACGGCGCTGCGCGTCCGGTACCGCCGCCTCCTCACCAGGATCGTCGTCCACGATCTGAGCCAAGCCGACCCCGTCGCGGCGATCGACCGGGTGACGAGGGCGCTGGCCGACCTCGCCGGAGCCGCGCTGGAGGCGTCCCTCGCCGTGGCGCGGACCGAGCTGGTCGAGGGCACGGGCCCAGGCCGCTTCGGCCGGGACGAGGTCGCCGCCACCCGCTTCGCCGTCATCGGCATGGGCAAGGCGGGAGCGTCCGAGCTCAACTACGTCAGCGACGTCGACGTGATCTTCGTCGCCGAGGGCGACCCGGAGAAGGAGCTGACGAACGCCCGTGCGATCGACGTCGCCACCCGGCTCGCCGTGCTCCTCATGCGCGGGACCTCTGCGCTGGCGATGGAGCCGGAGCTCTGGGAGGTCGACCCGAACCTGCGCCCGGAGGGCAAGCAGGGCGCGCTCGTGCGCACCCTCGAGTCGCACATCACCTACTACGACCGGTGGGCGAAGAGCTGGGAGTTCCAGGCGCTGCTCAAGGCGCGTCCGCTCGCCGGCGACCAGGAGCTGGGGCGGGCGTACGTCGACGCGGTCGCGCCCAAGGTCTGGTCGAGCGCCTCCCGCGAGAACTTCGTCGAGTCGGTGCAGCGGATGCGGGAGCGGGTCACCGAGAACATCCCGCAGAACGACGTCCACTACCAGATCAAGCTCGGGCCCGGCGGCCTGCGCGACATCGAGTTCACGGTGCAGCTGCTCCAGCTCGTCCACGGGCAGACCGACGACGAGATCCGCATGCCCGGGACTCTCCTCGCCCTGGGCGCCCTCGCCGACCGCGGGTACATCGGCCGCTCCGCCGCCGAGGAGTTCGCGCAGGACTACCGGGCACTCCGGCTGCTCGAGCACCGCCTCCAGCTGCGGCGCCTTCGGCGTACGCACCTGATGCCGCGGGACGAGCACGAGCTGCGGACCCTCGCCCGCTCCAGCGGGCTCGCCCGCACGGCGGAGGAGCTGCTGAGCGTCTGGAACGGGATCAAGCACCGCGTCCGGGGCCTGCACGAGCGCCTGTTCTACCGTCCGCTGCTCTCCGCGGTCGCCGCGCTCTCCGACGGCGGTGCCGAGCTGTCCACCGGCCAGGCGGAGGCGCGCCTCGCCGCCATCGGCTTCGCAGACGCCCGCGGGGCGCTCGGTCACATCGCCGCGATGACCTCGGGCGTTTCGCGCCGCGCGAGCATCCAGCGCCACCTCGTGCCGGTGATGCTGCAGTGGTTCGCCGACGGACCGGACCCCGACTACGGCCTGCTCGCGTTCCGGCGCCTCAGCGACGCACTGGGCGGGACGCCCTGGTTCCTCCGGATGCTGCGCGACTCGTCCGGAGCCGCCAAGCGGCTCACCACGGTGCTCTCCGGATCGCGCTTCGTCGGCGAGCTGCTCGACCGCATCCCGGAGTCGGCGGCCTGGCTCGAGGACGACGACGCCCTCCGCCCCCGCAGCGCCGCCCAGCTCGCCGAGGAGGTGCGCGCCGTGCTCGCCCGGCACGAGACGCCCGACGCGGTCGCCTCGGTCCTCCGCTCGATGCGCCGGCGCGAGGTGCTGCGGACCGCCATGGGTGGCGTGCTCGGCCTCAGCTCGATCGAGGAGATCGCGACCAGCCTCACCGACATCATCAGCGCACTGCTGGGCGGCGTGCTCGCCGCCATCCGGCGCGGCAGTGCGACCCGGCCCGGCGCCGACGCGGAGTTCGCGATCATCGGCATGGGCCGGTACGGAGGGGCGGAGCTGGGGTTCGGCTCCGACGCCGACGTGATGTACGTCCAGCGACCCGGCACCGCCGAGCCGCACCAGGCCCAGCTCTACTCGCAGTTCGTCGTCGCCGAGCTGGTCCGGCTCACGGAGGACTCCCGCCTGCCACTTGATCTCGACGCCGACCTGCGGCCCGAGGGCAAGAACGGGCCGCTCGTGCGCTCCCTCGACTCCTACCGCGCCTACTACGCCCGCTGGTCGCTGACGTGGGAGGCGCAGGCGCTGCTCCGGGCGCGGGGAGTAGCGGGGGACCAGGCGCTCATCGAGGACTTCGAGGAGTTGGCCGACGGGGTCCGCTACCCGGGAGCGGTCTCCGACCGTGACATCCGCGAGGTGAAGCGGATCAAGGCACGGGTCGAGAGCGAGCGTCTGCCGCAGGGCGCCGACCCGCGCCGTCACCTCAAGCTCGGCCGCGGATCGCTGAGCGACGTCGAGTGGCTGGTGCAGCTCCTCCAGCTGCAGCACGCGCGGCGGACCCCGGCGCTCCGGACGACCTCGACCCTAACCGCCCTCGCGGTCGCGGAGGAGGAGGGCATGATCGGCCCGCAGGACGCGGATCGGCTGCGCGCCGCGTGGATCCTCGCGTCCCGTGTCCGCTCGGGCACCACGCTCTGGGGCAACCGCACCAGCGACGTCCTCCCGACCGACCGCCGGCAGCTCGAGGGCGTCGCGCGCCTGCTGGAGTACCCGGCCGGGTCCGCGACGGCGCTCGAGGACGACTACCTCGGCGTGACCCGCCGCTCCCGCGCGGTCTTCGAGCGCCTGTTCTACGGGCCGGCCGCGGGAGACGCTTCCTCCTACCGCTGACGCCCGCGCGCCGGGGACGGCGAAGGGCCGCCCCTCCGAGGAGGAACGGCCCTTCGGCAGTGCTGCGGGATCAGACCCCGTAGTACAGCTCGAACTCGAACGGGTGAGGACGCTGCGCGAGGGGCTTGATCTCCTTCTCGCGCTTGTACTCGATCCAGGTGTCGATGAGCTCCTGAGTGAACACGCCGCCCTGGAGGAGGAAGTCGTGGTCGGCTTCGAGGGCGTCGAGCGCCTCGCCCAGGGTCGCGGGGACCTGCGGGATGAGCTTCGCCTCCTCGGGAGGCAGCTCGTAGAGGTCCTTGTCGACCGGCTCGTGCGGCTCGATGCGGTTCTTGATGCCGTCGAGGCCCGCCATCAGCTGGGCGGCGAACGCGAGGTACGGGTTGCCGGAGGCGTCGGGCGCACGGAACTCGATGCGCTTGGCCTTCGGGTTCGTGCCCGTGATCGGGATGCGGATGGACGCGGAGCGGTTGCCGGCCGAGTAGACCAGGTTGACCGGCGCCTCGAAGCCCGGGATCAGGCGGTGGTACGAGTTGACCGTCGGGTTCGTGAACGCGAGGACGGCGGGGGCGTGCTTGAGCAGGCCGCCGATGTACCAGCGCGCCAGGTCCGAGAGACCGCCGTAGCCGTTCTCGTCGTAGAAGAGCGGCGTGCCGTCGTTCCACAGCGACTGGTGGGTGTGCATGCCCGAGCCGTTGTCGCCGAAGAGCGGCTTCGGCATGAACGTGGCGGTCTTGCCCCACTGCTCGGCCGTGTTCTTGACGATGTACTTGAACTTCAGGATGTCGTCCGCCGCGTGGACCATCGTGTCGAAGCGGTAGTTGATCTCGGCCTGGCCGCCGGTGCCCACCTCGTGGTGCGAGCGCTCGAGGATGAGGCCGGCGTCGATCAGCTTGAGGCAGATGTCGTCGCGGAGGTCGGCCTGCTTGTCGACGGGGCTCACCGGGAAGTAGCCGCCCTTGTAGGGCGTCTTGTTGCCGAGGTTGCCGCCCTCCTCGACGCGTCCCGAGTTCCAGGCGCCCTCGACCGAGTCGACGGAGTGGAACGCGGAGTTCTGCGTGATCTCGTAGCGGACGTCGTCGAAGATGTAGAACTCCGCCTCGGGAGCGAAGAACGCGGTGTCGGCGATGCCGGTCGACGCGAGGTACTTCTCGGCCTTCTTCGCGACCTGACGCGGGTCCTTGGAGTAGATCTCGCCGTTGCGCGGGTTGTAGATGTCGAAGACGAGGATCAGCGTGCGCTCGACGCGGAACGGGTCCACGTAGGCGGTGGTCACGTCAGGGATCAGCTGCATGTCCGATTCGTGGATGTTCGCGAATCCGCGGATCGAGGACCCGTCGAAGAGCTGACCGACGGAGAAGAACTCCTCATCGACAGTCGAGGCGGGGATGTTGAAGTGCTGCTGGACACCGGGGAGATCGGTGAACCGGATGTCGAGGAACTTGACGTCCGTGTCCTTGATGAACGAGAGCACCTCGGAAGAATCTTTAAACATGCAAAGGTCTCCAATGGCGTGACGGGGTGCTGCAGAGCGCAGCCGTTCCAGGGTAGTGACGGCGGGTTTCCCCACCGTGTCCCTGTTGTTTCCGACATGTTACGGGGCCGGTCCGGGGTCGGGCTCCACGTCGTCTGCCGGACCACCCGCTCCTCGGTCCGCTCCGAGACGCCGCGGATAGGATCGGAGGATGCCAGCCGCCGACCGCAGGACCTTCGCCGACGCCGCCCCGAGCTCGTACCCGGGGGAGCGTCTCGGCCTCCCCCGAGAGGGCCGCCTCTCGGTCGGACGGTCCGGCCGCCGCATCGCCGCCCTGGCCGTCGACTTCGCCGTCGCCGCTCTGCTGTCGCTCGCGTTCTTCGACTACGACCGCTGGGCGAGCCTGCTGCTGTTCGTCCTGCTGCAGGTCGTCTTCATCCCCACCATCGGCGGCAGCATCGGGCACCGCCTGCTCGGGATGCGCGTCATCCGTCTCGGCGGGGGCTGGGTCGGCGTGTGGCGTCCGATCGTGCGCTCTGTGCTGCTGGCCGTGCTGGTGCCGGCGCTCGTCTGGGACTCGGACCAGCGCGGCTTCCACGACAAGGTGGCCGGGACGGTTCTCGTCCGCTACTGACTCGCGCCGCAGACGCGACAGGCCGGCCGGGAGAGATCCCGACCGGCCTGTCGCGTCGTGCGTCAGCGCGATCGCTGAGGGCGCACCTTGAAGGGGTCGACGCCCTTCGGGATGGGCAGCGACGTGTTGAGCGAGGAGAGCCGGTTCTTCACCGCGAGGACCTCGGCCTTGGTGAGGACCTTCTTCGTCTTCGAGAGGCGGCTCGGCACCTTGTGCAGCGGAGTCGCATCGGCGTCGGAGCCGACGTGCACGAAGGTGACGGGGACGTTCGGCAGGATCCGCGACACCTTGCGCCGCTCGTCCTCGAGCATGCGCTTGGTCCGGGAGGCGGGGCCCTCCGCGATCAGCACGACGCCTCCGCGGCCGACGGCGCGGTAGACGGCGTCCTGGGTCTTACCGTTGACGGCGACGGGCATCTCCCCGCCGGTCCAGGTGCCGCGCAGTCCGCTTCGCAGGACGGCGCCGACCGCGCCGGGCTGCCCGGCGATCTGCCCGTAGGCGGCGCGCTCGGCGCGACGCGAGAGCACGGCGAGTCCGGCGACCAGGCCGGCCATCACGCCCACGATGATCCACAGCGCGATCACGAAGCCGTTGCCGTTGCCGAGCAGGATGCCGAGGAGCACGCCGAGCAGGATCGGGAGCAGGAGCGCGAGGAGGATGATCCAGACGGCGCTGCTGTCGTAGCGGCGGGTCATCTGGAACACCTGCCACATCTGCTTGAGACGTCCGGGTTCCTTGACCGCCCTCGTCGACGGTTCCGTGCTGCGTGCCATGACGTCAAGGATACCGAGCGGGAGCGCGGCGGCGGACCCCGGACGCGGATCCGACTCCTCCACAGAGGGCACGTGCGCCGATCCGTCCACCGATCGGGATCGACGGGCGTCCTCCGCCCCGACCTGCGGTCAGGCTCGCCTCATGACGAGCAGCGGGACGGCCCAGGGCCGGAGGATCGGCGGAGTGCGGACGGGGAGGCGGCGGACGCCTGCGCCGAATGCCGCACCGCCGGCCGAGCGGACGATGCGGCCGCGGGAGGCCGAGGCGCTACAGGTGTCGGCGGTGGCTCGGCTCGCCGAGCACCGCCACCGCGAACGCATCGTCCGGGTGGAGTCGTCTCCGAGGAGGCGCATCGTCTCGACCGCCCCTCCCGTCGTCGCCACACTCGAGAGGTTCCTGTGGGTCGAGCGGGGAATCGCACTCGGCGCCGCGGTCACCCTCCTCGCCCCCGTGGTGGGCGCGGTCCGGTCGGCCGCGCTCGAGGGAGCATGGCTGGCTCCGACGACGGACGACATCGGCCTGACGGAGGAGGGTCGGCCGCTGCTGCTGCTGACGACGCCCGCCGTCGACACCCCGCGTGCGGCGCGCGACGCGCTGCAGCGGGTCCTGGAGCGCCTCGGGATGCTCTGCCCGGAGCTGCCGGTCGCCGCCCTCGCGCGGCACCGCGACCTGCTGGCGCTGGAGGGCAACCTCTACGGACTCGCGGATCCGCAGGGGATAGGCGAGGCGGTGCGGGCGCTGCCGACGTCCGGCGCGGGTGCACGGGGTCGGGAGGCGGTGCCTGCTCCGGCTGCCCGGCATCGGCGGGTCCATCCGCTCGACGGCTGGCAGGACCGCCTCCGGGCGTTCGTCGTCCGGCGTCGGGGACCGCTCTCGGTCGGGACGGCGATCGTGCTGGGAGCGGTGCTCGCCGGTTCGCTCGCGGGCGGGCCCGATCGGCAGGTGCAGGATGCGGAGGCGTCGACCGCAGCCGCGCCCGTTCCGGCTCGGTCGGCTCCGCCGGCGGTGGCGACCGCGGCACCGCCGGCTCCGGTCGCGGCGACCTCACTCGACGCCGAGCAGGCGGCGGAGGTGCTGATCGACGCGGTGCGCGCGTGCGGGGACCGGGGGTGCGCCCGCGGTCTGGTCACGGCGGACTCGCCGCTCGGCGACGCAGCGGACGGCCCCGCCTCCGCTGTCCCGGCGACGGGGGAGGCGTCGGCCGTCCTCGTCGACGTGAACGGGGCATCGGCGGTCGTGCACCTCCGGACGGCCCCGGGGACGACAGCGGCCTCCGTCCTGATCATCAGGACGGAGGCCGGCTGGCTCATCCGCGACGTCTACACCGGAGCGGCCTCGTGAGAGGCGCGCTCAGGGGGAGCGTCTCAGATGCCGAGGTCGTTCTCGAACGAGCCCTCCTCGAGGCGCTCCTTGATCGCGACCAGGAAGCGCGCCGCGTCGGCTCCGTCGACCGTGCGGTGGTCGTACGAGAGCGCGAGGAAGACGGTCGAGCGGATCGCGATGGCGTCAGCACCGTCCACCTGCACGACGGCCGGCTTCTTGGTGACGATGCCGGTGCCGAGGATCGCGGTCTGCGGCAGGAACACGACGGGAGTGTCGAACAAGGCCCCGCGCGAACCGGTGTTGGTCAGCGTGAAGGTGCCGCCGGCGAGCTCGTCGGGCTTCAGCTTGTTGTTGCGGGTGCGCTCGGCCAGGTCTCCGATGGTGGAGGCGATCTGCGCGAGGTTCAGCTCGGACGCGTTCTTGAGGACCGGGGTCAGCAGGCCGCGCTCGGTGTCGACAGCGATGCTGATGTTCTCGTGGTCCGGGTAGACGATCGACTCGCCGTCGAGGGTCGAGTTGATCACCGGGTAGGCCTTGAGCGCCTCGGCCGCCGCGAGGGCGAAGAACGGGAGGAAGGACAGCTTGGCGCCGGTCTTCTCCTGGAAGCTCTTCTTGACCGAGTCGCGGAAGCGGGCGACCGCCGTGACGTCGACCTCGATGACCGAGGTGAGCTGGGCGCTCGTCTGCATCGACTCGACGGCGCGCTGCGCGAGGACCTTGCGCAGGCGCGACATCGGCTGCGTGGTGCCGCGGAGGGGGGAGGTCTCGAGCGGGGTGCGCGCGGCCTTGGCGGCGGCGGCGGCGGGCGCCGAGACCGGGGCGGCCGGAGCCGACTTGGCGGCCTCGACCGCGTCGAGGACGTCCTGCTTGCGGATGCGGCCGCCGAGAAGCCCGCCGCCCCCGAGGCCGCGGCCGGGGCCGGCTCGGGCTCGGCCGGGGCGGGGGCCTCGGCGTCGCTCTCGGCGTCGACCGACGGGGTCGCCTCGTCGGTGGCCTCGGTCTCGGCGGCCTGGACCTCGGGGGCCTCCTCGGCGGGAGCCTCGGGCTCGGACGCCGACGCGGCTCCGGAGCCGTCGCCGATGCGCACCAGCTCGGCGCCGACCTCGACGGTCTCGTCCTCCTGGACGAGGATCTCCTCGATCACTCCCGCGACGGGCGACGGGATCTCGGTGTCGACCTTGTCGGTCGAGACCTCGAGCAGGGGCTCGTCCACCTCGACGCGGTCCCCGACGTTCTTCAGCCAGCGGGTGACCGTTCCTTCCGTGACACTCTCTCCGAGTGCCGGGAGGCTGACGGATTCGCTCATGAGCCTGTCTCCTTAAGACGCTTGTGTTTCGATGTCCAGCTTACTGATGCGGAAGCGGCGGATCGCCGCACCGCAGTGGTTCTACAGGGCGTGCAGCGGCTTCCCTGCCAGAGCGAGGTGCGCCTCGCCGAGCGCCTCGTTCTGAGTGGGGTGCGCGTGCACGAGGGGCGCGACGTCCTCGGGGTGCGCCTCCCAGTTCACGATGAGCTGAGCCTCGCCGATCAGCTCGCCGACGCGGGCTCCGACCATGTGCACGCCGACGACGGGGCCGTCGACCAGGCGCACGACCTTCACGGAGCCGGTGGTCCCGATGATCGTGCTCCGGGCGTTGCCGCCGAGGCCGTAGTCGTACACGGCGACGCGCTCGGCGCCGTACTCGGCGATCGCGCGGGCCTCGCCGAGGCCGACGGAGGCCACTTCGGGGTCGCTGTAGGTCACCTTCGGGACGTTGACGTCCGAGACGACCTGCGGGCCCAGACCGGCGATCTCCTCCGCGACGAAGATCCCCTGCTGGAAGCTCCGGTGCGCGAGCTGGAGCCCCGGCACGATGTCGCCCACGGCGTACACGCCGGGGACGGAGGTCTGCAGGCGCTCGTCGGTCAGCACGTAGCCGCGGTCGAGGCGGACCCCGGCCTCCTCGAGGCCGATGCCTGCGGTCACCGGGCCGCGGCCGACGGCGACCAGCAGGATCTCGCCCTCCACCGTGGCGCCGCTCTCGAGCGACACGGAGACGCCGCCCTCGCTCTGCGAGACCGACGCGACGCGGGATCCCAGCTGGAAGGCGATGCCCCGCTTGCGGAAGGCGCGCTCCAGCTGCTTGCTGACGCTCTCGTCCTCATTGGGAACGAGGTGGGGGAGGGCCTCGACGATCGTGACCTCGGCGCCGAACGAGCGCCAGACGCTCGCGAACTCGACGCCGATCACTCCGCCGCCGAGGACGACGACGCTCGCGGGCACGTGGTCGAGCTCGAGAGCCTGGTCGCTCGTCAGGATCCGGCCGCCGATCTCGATGCCGGGGAGGGTGCGGGAGGCGGACCCGGTGGCGACGACGACCGACGCGCCGTGGAGCAGGTGCTCGCCGACCGTCACGGTGCCCGGCGCGGTGAGGCGGCCGTCGCCGGTCACGACCGTGATGCCGCGCGAGGACACGAGGCTCTGGAGCCCCTTGTACTTGCCGGCGACGACGCCCTCGCGGTAGCGCGTGACGCCCGCCATGTCGATCCCGGTGAAGCTCGAGAGCACGCCGTACTTCTCTCCCTCGCGGGCGCCGTCCGCCAGCTCGGCGGCGTGCAGCAGGGCCTTGGTGGGCACGCATCCCCGGTGCAGGCAGGTGCCGCCGAGCTTGTCGCGCTCCACGAGCGCGACGCTCATCCCGAGCTGCGTCGCCCGGAGGGCCGCCGCGTACCCGCCGCTGCCACCTCCGAGCACGACCAGGTCGTAGCGCTCTTCCGACACCCAGTGACTCCCTCGCGACGTGCGGTCCCGCTTCCCGGCCGACCGGCTCCGGCGCTGAGCGCCGAGCGGATCGGGAGGGGGGACGAGGCGGGATCTCCCGCCCCGTCGACCCTACTACGCGCTCGCGAAGCCCTCGGCCAGGGCGATCAGCGCGCGCACCGAGACCCCCGTGGCGCCGGCTCCGGTGAAGCCGTAGCCGCCGCCTCCGTTGCTCGAGGGGCCGGCGATGTCGAGGTGCGCCCACGGGATCGTGGTCGCGTCCTCGCCCTCGCCGCGCTTCCCGACGAACTCGCGGAGGAAGTGGCCGGCGAGGAGCATGCCGCCGGCGGTGTTGCCCGGCTTGACGTTCGCGATGTCGGCGATGTCCGAGTTCAGCAGCGGTCGCAGCTCCGCGGGGAGGGGCATCTGCCAGAAGGGCTCTCCCGCCGCGCGGGCGGCGTCGAGGACGCGGGAGACCAGCTCGTCGTCGCCCAGAGCGCCGACGGTCCGGTTGCCGAGGGCGACCACGGAGGCGCCGGTCAGCGTCGCGACGTCGATGATCGCATCGGGCTGCTCCTCGCTGGCGGCGACGAGGCCGTCGGCAAGCACCAGTCGGCCCTCGGCGTCGGTGTTCAGCACCTCCACCGTGGTCCCGCCGCGCACGGTGAGCACGTCGTCCGGGCGGATCGCGGTCCCGGAGGGGAGGTTCTCGGCGATGCAGAGCCAGGCGGTCGCGCGGAGCGGGAGGCCGAGCTCCGCGATGGCGCGCACGACGGCGTACACGGTCGCCGCGCCCGCCATGTCGGTCTTCATCCCGATCATCGAGGCCGGCGGCTTGAGCGAGAGTCCGCCGCTGTCGAAGGTGATGCCCTTGCCGACCAGGGCGAGGTGGGTGCTCGCGCCCTCGGGCGCGTAGGCGACCTTCACGAGGCGGGGCGGGCGGGAGGAGCCGCTGCCGACTCCGAGGATGCCGCCGAACCCCTCCTCCGCGAGGGCCTCCTCGTCCCAGACGGTGACCTCGAGGGGCAGTCCCTCTGCGCCGGTCTGCACGGCCTCGGCCAGCGTCTGCGGGTAGAGGTGCGACGGGGGAGTGTTGACGAGGTCCTTCACCATGCCGACCGCGCGGCCGAGCACGAGCGCCCGGTCCAGGACGGCGGGGTCGGCCGACTCGCCGCCGCCCAGCAGGACGACGTGCTCGACGGGCGCCTTCGCCGCGGCGGCGGTGCTGCCGCGGAAGGCGGTGAAGGAGTAGGAGCCGAGCGCGGCGCCCTCGGCGACCGCGGCGAGCGTGCCGTCGGAGCCGGCGGGGAGGGAGAGGGCCACGGAGGCGGACCCCGCGAGCAGGCGGACGGCGGCGCCCGCGGCGTTCCGCAGCGCGGTGTCGTCGGGCTCCGCCGAGCCGAGGCCGACGAGGACGATCACTCCGGCACGGACCGAGGACGGCACGCGCACGAGCGTCTCGGCCGCGCCGGTCGCGCCGAGCGCGCTCAGCGCGGGGGCCAGCTCCTCGAAGCCCTCCGCGCCGACGAGCCGGGGACCGTCGGGTCCCGGGGCGACGCCGAGGACGAGGGCGTCGGTGTCGATGTCGGAGGCGGGAACGGTCGAGTACTCGAGAGAGGAGAGGGGCATGGCGGCAATGCTAGGCGCTGTTCGCTGAGGGCTCAGCGGACCCGGCCGGGGCGCCGGGACCCCCGTTTAGACTGGACGCATGCTGGATCCGGAAGACCTGTTCGAGATCGAGGGCGACCTCTCCGAGATCCCGCGCGGGCTGCACCTCGTCGCGGGCCTGACCGGCTCGGCCGACGCCGGGGGAGCGGTGGGGCAGCTGGGGGAGTACCTCTTCGAGACCCTCGAGCACCGCGGGGTCGCGGTCTTCGACCAGGATCAGCTGCTCGACTACCGGGCCCGCCGCCCCATCATCACGTTCGACCAGGACCACCTGACCGACTACCGTCCTGCGATGCTCCGGCTCTCGCTCGCGCACGACGAGCTGCGCCAGCCGTTCCTCCTGCTCACCGGCTTCGAGCCCGACTTCCAGTGGGAGCGGTTCACCCGCGCGGTGGTCTCCCTCCTCGAGCGGCTCGACGTCGCCTCGACCACGTGGGTCCAGGCGATCCCGATGCCCGTGCCGCACACCCGGCCCGTCGGCGTCACCGTGAGCGGCAACCGCGAGGACCTGATCGAGGCGATGTCGGTCTGGAAGCCGCACACGCAGGTGCCCTCGAACGTCCTCCACCTGCTCGAGCTGCGCCTCTACGAGCGCGGTCTGACCGTGGTCGGCTTCGCGCTGCTCATCCCCCACTACCTGTCGGACACCGAGTACCCGCAGGCGGCGGTCGCGGCGCTCGAGAGCATCTCGGCGTCGACCGGCCTCATCTTCCCGACGGACCGCCTGCGCGAGAGCGGGCGGGAGTTCCTCGGCAAGGTCGACGAGCAGGTCGGCGGCAACGACGAGCTGCAGAAGCTGGTCTCGGCCCTCGAGGCGCGGCACGACACCTACATGGAGGGGACGAGCCTCCGCTCGCCGCTCACCGACGAGGACGGCTTCGTGCCCAGCGCCGACGCGATCGCCGCCGAGCTCGAGAAGTTCCTCGCGATCCGCCGCCCGGGCGAGGAGCCCACCGCCTCCTGAGCGGCCGTAGGATCGGACGAGTGCGTGATCGTCGAGCCTGGTTCGTCTTCGGTGCCGGAGCGTTCGCCTACCTCGTCGCGGTCCTGGACCGCACGACGCTGGGCGTCGCAGGAGTGGACGCCGCGGAGCGGTTCGGGGTGGCCGCCGCCGTCCTCTCGTCGCTCGCCGTCGTCCAGCTGATCGTCTACGCCGGGATGCAGATCCCGGTCGGGATCCTCATCGACCGGTTCGGCCCGCGGACCCTGATCCTCTCGGGCACGGCCCTGATGATGGCGGGCCAGGTCGTGGTCGCGATCGCGCCGGGCATCGGCGTCGCGATCGTCGGGCGGATCCTGCTGGGAGCGGGGGACGCCGCGATCTTCACCTCCGTGATCCGCCTCACGGTCACCTGGTTCAGCGGACCGATCGTGCCGCAGCTCTCGCAGTGGATCGGCAACATCGGCCAGGTGGGCCAGATCCTCTCCGCACTCCCGTTCGCGGCGATCCTCCACACGTTCGGCTGGGAGCCCGCGTTCCTCAGCGCCGCCGGCCTCGGGGCCGTGTCCTTCCTCGGCGTGCTCCTCCTGGTCGCCGACGTTCCGCCGCGCACCGAGCCGATCACGGTGGTGCCCCCGACGCTCCGGGCGACGATCGCGCAGCTCGGAGTGAGCCTGCGCCGGCCGGGGACGCAGCTCGGCTTCTGGTCGCACTTCGTCACGCAGTCCTCCGGCACGGTCTTCACGCTCCTCTGGGGCTACCCCTTCCTCGTCTACGCGATCGGTCTGCCGCCGACCGTCGCCGCGCCGACCCTCACGATCGTCGTGATCGCGGGGATCGTCGTCGGGCCGGTACTCGGCGTCCTGACCGCCCGCCACCCCATGCGCCGCAGCAACCTCGTGCTCGGGATCGTCTCGGCGATGGCGGTCGCCTGGACCGTCGTGCTGCTCTGGCCCGGCATCCCGCCGTACTGGCTCGTGGTGCTGCTCCTGATCGTCGTCGGAGCGGGCGGCCCCGGCTCCATGATCGGGTTCGACTTCGCCCGCACGTTCAACCCCTCGCGGAGCCTCGGCGCGGCGAACGGAGTCGTCAACGTGGGCGGGTTCCTGGCCAGCTTCACGATGATGTTCGCGATCGGCCTGATCCTCGACGCACTGGCCGGTCCCGGTGCCTCCTCCGAGCAGACCTACTCGCTCGAGCAGTTCCGCCTGGCGTGGTGCGTGCAGTACGTGGTGGTCGGCGCCGGAGTCGTCGGACTCGTCGTCGCGCGCCGCCGGACCCGCCGCCGCCTGGCCGAGGACGAGGGAATAACCGTGGCCCCTCTCTGGGTTGCACTGAGTGACCGGATGCGCCGCGGCCGCGCGGGGCGCTGACGGTCGTCCGTCGATCCGCCCTTCTGCAGACGCGATGTCCCAGCGGAACGGCCCGGATCCCGCCGGATCGAGCCCCACTCGCACCGCACCGCACGGCTGCACTACTCAGACGTGCAATAATTGTCAATAGGACCCGTTCGGGTCGAGGAGCACCAGGCCCACGTCGGGCGTGCGACGTCCTCGACTTGACATGGGTCCTCGTAATGCCCACCGACGGACGACGCCTTCCCGCGCCGCCCGCCCCCGGGACGCAACGGATGGAGAGGTGCCGCCATGGCCACCAGAGCTACCAAGACCGCAACGCTCGACGCCGTCGACGACGACGTGACGACGACCACCAAGAAGCCCGCGACGCGCAAGCCCGCGGCGAAGACCACGGCGGCCAAGACCACCGCGGCCAAGACGACCCGCTCGCGCGCCACGACCAAGGCCGCCGCTCCCGCCGACACCGAGGAGGAGCCGACCGACGCCGTCGAGCCCGACGAGGCGGCGGAGGAGGAGGAGACCGAGGTCGTCGCCGAGGACACCGAGACCGACGCGAAGGACGACGCGGAGACGCCGGAGGCCCCGGCCGCCGCTGCCGTCGCCGCTCCGGCCGAGCCGCTCCCGAGCGGTGCGCTCGTCCTGTCGTTCGGCGGAGAGGACGACGAGGTCCCGGTCTACTCGACCGCGATCACCGGCGCCACCGCCGACCCGGTCAAGGACTACCTGAAGCAGATCGGCAAGGTCGCGCTCCTGAACGCGGCCGAGGAGGTCGAGCTCGCGATGCGCATCGAGGCCGGCCTGTTCGCCGAGGACAAGCTCGCCAACTCGACCGACCTCAGCCCGGAGCTCGTCCGCGAGCTGCGCTGGGTCGCGAAGGACGGCCAGCGCGCGAAGAGCCACCTGCTCGGAGCGAACCTCCGGCTCGTCGTCAGCCTCGCGAAGCGCTACACCGGTCGCGGGATGCAGTTCCTCGACCTCATCCAGGAGGGCAACCTGGGCCTCATCCGTGCGGTCGAGAAGTTCGACTACACCAAGGGCTTCAAGTTCTCGACCTACGCCACGTGGTGGATCCGCCAGGCGATCACCCGCGCGATGGCCGACCAGGCCCGCACCATCCGCATCCCGGTGCACATGGTCGAGGTCATCAACAAGCTGGCCCGCGTGCAGCGCCAGATGCTCCAGGACCTGGGCCGCGAGCCCACGCCCGAGGAGCTCTCGCGCGAGCTCGACATGACCCCCGAGAAGGTCATCGAGGTGCAGAAGTACGGGCGCGAGCCGATCTCGCTGCACACGCCCCTGGGCGAGGACGGCGACAGCGAGTTCGGCGACCTCATCGAGGACACCGAGGCGGTCGTCCCGGCCGACGCCGTAGGCTTCACCATGCTGCAGAAGCAGCTGGAGTCGCTGCTCGACTCGCTCTCGGAGCGCGAGGCCGGCGTGATCCGCATGCGCTTCGGCCTCGGCGACGGCATGCCGAAGACGCTCGACCAGATCGGCGACACCTTCGGCGTGACGCGCGAGCGCATCCGTCAGATCGAGTCCAAGACGATGGCCAAGCTCCGCCACCCGTCCCGCTCGCAGTCGCTCCGCGACTACCTCGAGTAGGCCGGTGATCCGCTACGCGCCGGCGGTCCTCCTCGGGAGGGCCGCCCGGTTCGCCGCGCGGGTCCGGAAGCCCGGCGGGGGATCCGCCGTGCCCGGACTCGTGGTGAACCGTGTCGCGCCCGGATTCCTGCCCGCGGTGCTCGACGGATTCCGGGACGGCCTCGTGGTCGTCACGGGATCGGCGGGCAAGTCGACCACGACCAAGATGCTGGTCGCGGTGCTCCGCGCGCACGGGCTCCGGGTCTTCACCAACCCCTCGACGGCCAACATCGCCCAGGGGCTGACCTCCGCGCTCCTGGAGCGGGCGGACCTCCGCGGACGGATCGACGCCGACATCGCCGTCCTCGAGATGGACGAGGGTCACGGCGCGCGCCTCGCGCCCCGGATGCGCCCCCGCGTCGTCCTGCTGACGAACGTGGTGGTCGACCAGATCGACCGCTTCTTCGACCCGGCCATGGTCGCCCGGATGCTCGGCACCATCGCCTCCCGCGCGACCGGTCCCGTCGTGCTGAACGCCGACGACCGCCACGTCGCCGATGTCGCGACCTCCCTCCCCGACGAGCGGATCCGCTGGTACGGCGTCTCCTCCTCCATCCGCGACTCCGCGTCCGGCGGTCTCGGCTACGCCGCAGAGGCGGAGGCCGGGACCGACCGTGCGACCACCGTCGTCGAGAGCACGACGGGAGCGGCCGCGCGCATCATCAGCGACGGCGACCCGCTCGAGGTCCGGCTCCCCGCACGGGGCGTCCACTACGCGGTGGACGCCGCAGCGGCCGTCTCCACGGCCCGCGCCGTGCTCGCTGAGCGCTTCGACCCGGCCCTCGCCGCCTCCGCGCTCTCGAGCATCGACCCCGTCTTCGGGCGGGGCGAGATCGTCACCGTGCGCGGCCACGAGGTCGAGTTCGTCCTGGTCCAGAACCCGGCGAGCTACCGCCTGAACATCGCGGAGATCCCCGAGGGGACCGAGCAGATCATGCTCGCGATCGGCTCCGACGTCCGAGACCCCTCCTACTTCTGGCCCGTGGACACCTCCGTGCTCGGGCACGTCAGAGTCGTCTCGGGGTCGAAGGCGCACGAGGCGGCGCTGCACCTGCGCTACGACGGCGTGCGCGTCGACTCCGTCGACGAGGACCTGGGTCGCGCGCTCGACGCGTTCCTCGCTCTGCCGACCCCCGCCTCCGGCCGGAAGACCATCGTCTTCTCGGCGGATTCGATGCGCCGCACCCGTGCGCACCTGCAGCTCGTCACCAACCGCGAGGAGACCGCGTGACCACCCTCCGCATCGCCGTGCTCGCTCCCGACGTCCTGGACAGCAACGGCGACGCGGCGAACGCCCGGGTCCTCGCGGCTCGGGCGCGCTGGTCGGGCGTCGAGGCGGAGGTGGTGCCGCTGGCGACCGCCTCCGACGCCGAGGTCCGTCCGGACGTCCTGGTCGCCGGGACGGGAGCGGACGAGGACCTCCCGGGCGTCCTGGCTCTCCTCCACGAGATCGCGCCGACGCTGCGGGCCTGGGTCGACCAGGGCACCCAGGTGGTCGCGGTCGGAGCCGGCTGGGAGATGCTGGCCGGTTCGATCAGCACGGCCGCGGGCGGAGCCCAGGGGATCGGGCTGTTCCCCGGAGACTCGGTCACGGGCGAGCGCGCGACCGACGACCTCCTCGTCGAGACGCCGGGCGGCGTCCTCATCGGCTTCGAGAACCACGAGCGCCGGATGACCGGGATCGCGCCCGAGCACGCGCTCGGCCGAGTGCTGCACGGCACCGGCGACGGCGCCGGCCACGAGGGCTACGCGGAGGGAGGCCTTCTGGGCACGCACCTGCACGGCCCCGTCCTCGCGAAGAACCCCTCGCTCGCGGACGCGATCCTGCGGCGCGCCCTCGGCGACGCCTACTCCCCGTCGGACGAGCGTCTCCGCCTGGTCGATGAAACGGCACGAGCCGCTCGCGATGTGATCGCGAAGCGGCTCGGTGTCGGTCGGTAGGGCGCTGACGCGCCGTCCGGGCTGATCGGGGACACGCTAGGGGCGCTGCTCCTCGAAGAGTCGGGCGGACTCGTCGTGCCAGCTCTGGGCGATGCTGGAGAGCTTCTCCTGGTACTTCTTCCCGTGGTGCGCGCAGAACAGCAGTTCTCCGTTGTTCACGACCACTCGGATGTACGCCTGGGCACCGCAGCTGTCGCAGCGGTCGGCGGCGGAGAGCTGGTGGGCACCGGCGAGCTCGTCCACGCCGTTCTGGGTTGCTGTGGTCGACATGACTTGGCCTCCTGCACTCGTTCTTCGATCTCTGCTTAGTGGAACCCATCCAAGCACGCGATTGTTTCCGCACGGAGTCGATCGGTCGGCATTTCGCTCTGCGCGTAGGGGCCCCGCGCCGAGCGGCCATCGTGCTGTCGTCGGGTGCCGCGCCACCGCGGCCGGAGCGGTTCCCGAAAGTAGACTGGGCGGATGGCCTCCACCGACTACAACGCCCGCCACCTCTCCGTCCTCGAGGGTCTCGAGGCGGTCCGGAAGCGGCCCGGCATGTACATCGGATCGACCGACTCGCGCGGCCTCATGCACTGCCTCTGGGAGGTCATCGACAACTCCGTCGACGAGGCGCTGGCCGGGCACGGGACCGAGATCAGCGTGCTCCTGCACGCCGACGGCAGCGTCGAGGTGCGCGACCGCGCGCGCGGGATCCCGGTCGACATCGAGCCGAAGACGGGGCTCTCCGGAGTCGAGGTCGTGTTCACGAAGCTGCACGCGGGCGGCAAGTTCGGCTCCGGGTCCTACGCGGCGTCCGGCGGTCTGCACGGCGTCGGCGCCTCCGTGGTCAACGCGCTCTCGGAGCGCCTCGACGTCGAGGTCGACCGCAACGGCCGCACCTACCGGATGTCGTTCCACCGGGGGGAGCCTGGGCGCTTCGCCGACGCGGGCGAGCCCACCCCCGACGCTCCGTTCACGCCGTTCGAGAACGGGTCGGAGCTGACGGTCGTCGGGAAGGTCGCCAAGGGCGTCACCGGTACGCGCGTGCGCTACTGGGCCGACCGCCAGATCTTCACGAAGGGCGCCTCGTTCCAGACGGACGACCTGGTGACGCGCGCCCGGCAGACCGCGTTCCTCGTCCCCGGCCTGACGATCGACATCGTCGACGACCGGGCGGACGAGCGCCGCGCCGAGATGTTCCGCTACGACGGCGGCATCTCGGAGTTCGTCGAGTTCCTCGCCCCCGACGCCCCCGTGACCGAGGTGCTGCGCCTCACCGGCTCCGGCACCTTCACCGAGACCGTGCCGGTGCTGACCCCCGGCGGCGCCATGGTGCCCACCGAGGTGGAGCGCACCTGCGAGGTCGACATCGCCCTGCGCTGGGGCACCGGCTACGAGACGGTGATGCGCAGCTTCGTGAACATCATCTCGACGCCCAAGGGCGGGACGCACCAGACCGGCTTCGAGCAGGGCCTGCTGAAGCTGCTCCGCTCCCAGGTGGAGGCGAACGCCCGCCGCCTCAAGGTCGGCTCGGACAAGCTCGAGAAGGACGACGTCCTCGCCGGGCTCAGCGCCGTGCTGACCGTGCGGCTCCCTGAGCCGCAGTTCGAAGGCCAGACGAAGGAGGTGCTGGGCACGCCCGCGGTCCGCGCGATCGTCGCCTCCACCATCGCCTCGACGCTGGGCGTGGTGTTCTCCTCGACGCGCCGCGAGGACAAGGCGCAGACCTCCCAGCTCCTCGAGAAGGTCGTCGCCGAGATGAAGTCGCGGATCTCGGCCCGCGCGCACAAGGAGACGCAGCGCCGCAAGAACGCGCTGGAGTCCTCCTCCCTTCCGGCGAAGCTGGTCGACTGCCGCAGCAGCGACGTCGAGAACAGCGAGCTCTTCATCGTCGAGGGCGACTCCGCCCTCGGCACCGCCAAGCTCGCCCGCAACAGCGAGTACCAGGCCCTGCTGCCGATCCGGGGGAAGATCCTCAACACGCAGAAGGCGAGCATCGCCGACATGCTCTCGAACGCCGAGTGCGCCTCGATGATCCAGGTGATCGGAGCCGGCTCCGGCCGCTCCTTCGACCTCTCGGCCGCCCGCTACGGGAAGATCATCCTGATGAGCGATGCCGACGTCGACGGCGCCCACATCCGCACCCTGCTGCTCACGCTCTTCTTCCGCTACATGCGGCCGCTCGTCGAGGCGGGGCGCGTCTTCGCCGCCGTGCCTCCGCTGCACCGGCTCGTGGTGATGAACGCGGGGAAGAAGCCGAACGAGACGATCTACACCTACTCCGAGAAGGAGCTGCAGAGCGTGCTCGCGGCCCTCGGCAAGGCGGGCCGCCGTTACCAGGACCCGATCCAGCGCTACAAGGGGCTCGGCGAGATGGACGCGGACCAGCTGGCCACGACGACCATGGACCGCTCCCGCCGCACCCTCCGCCGGGTGCGGGTCGCCGACGCGGAGAACGCCGGCCGGGTGTTCGAGCTGCTGATGGGCAACGACGTGGCACCCCGCAAGGAGTTCATCGTCCGCGGGTCCGAGTCGCTGTCGCGGGACCGCATCGACGTCTGAGCCGCGGGGCTCAGAACACCTCGGGCGCCGCTCCGATCGTCGCGATCGGCGCCGCGAGCGCCACGCCGGAGCCGTCGCGCTTCATCCCGGAGTCGGGCAGCGCGGCGACCGAGCCGTCGGCCTCGAGCGCGTGCGCGGGACCGGGGCCGACCCACGCCACTCCGAGGGCGGTCTCGCCCTTGAGGAAGCGCTGCGCACGGACTCCGCCGGTGGCCCTGCCCTTGGCGGGGAACTCCGAGAACGGCGAGACCTTCGCACTGCCGGTGTCGGTCCCCGAGAGGGCCCAGCTGTCGACGGCGACCGTCGCGACGACGGCCTCGTCCCGGTCCTCGGCGGCGACGACGGCGAAGTGCACGACGTCGTCGGTCTCGGCCAGCTTGACCCCGGCCATCCCCGCGGCGGTCCGGCCCTGAGGGCGGACGGCGGACGCGGGGAAGCGCAGCAGCTGGGCCTCGCCGGTGACGAAGACCAGCTCGTCCTCCTCCGCCGACGCGGCCGCGCCCACGACGGCGTCCTTCGGCTTCAGGGCGATGAGCTCGATGTCCGGGCGGTTGGGCAGCTCGCCCGGCGCGACGCGCTTGACGACGCCCTGCTGGGTGCCGAGCGCGATCGGCCGCTCGTCGTCGAGGGCGACGAGCGCGAGCACCCGCTCGTCCTTCGCCAGGTGCGGGAGGTAGTCGCTCATGCGCACGCCCGCGCCCAGCTGCACCGAGGAGGAGGGGACGGCGGGCACGTCGACCGGCGAGAAGCGGAGGAGCCGACCGGCGCTGGTGACCGCGCCGATCTCCGTCCGGCTGGTCGTGTCGAGCACGCTGAGGACGGCGTCGTGCTTCGAGCGGCGCGTGGCGCGCTCGGGGTGGGGAGCGGCCTCGGGGTCGCGGTCGACCCGCACCATGCGGCCGGTGGTGCTCAGCAGCACCCGGCAGGGCACGTCCGCGATCTCGAGCACCGCGGCGGCCTTCCGCCCGGTGGTGGCGACGGAGGGACGCGCCTCGGTGAGCAGGGTGCGCCGCGGGGTCCCGAGGCGCTGGGCGACCTCGTCGAGCTCGTCCGAGACCAGCTCGTCGATCCGTGAGCGGCTGGCGAGGAGGGCCTCGAGCTCGGCGATCTCGGCGAGGAGGGTGTCGCGCTCGGTCTCGAGCTCGATGCGCGAGAACTTCGTGAGACGGCGGAGCTGGAGCTCGAGGATGTAGTCGGCCTGCAGGGTGCTGAGGTCGAAGACCTCGATCAGCCGGGCCCGCGCCGCCGCGGTGTCGTCGCTCCCGCGGATCAGCTGGATGACCTCGTCGATGTCGAGGATCGCGATGAGCAGGCCCTCGACCAGGTGCAGCCGCTCCTGGCGCTTGCGCAGTCGGTAGCGGGTCCGCCGGGTGACGACCTGCACCCGGTGGCCGATGTAGACCTGCAGCAGCTCCTTCAGGCCGAGGGTGCGCGGGCCGCCGTCGACCAGCGCGACGTTGTTGATCGAGAACGCGTCCTCGAGGGGCGTGTAGCGGTAGAGCTGCTCGAGGACGGCCTCCGGGCTGAAGCCGGTCTTGATCCCGATGACGAGCCGGAGGCCGTTGTCCCGGTCCGTCAGGTCGGTGACGTCCGAGATGCCGCTGAGCTTCTTGTTCTGGACGCCGTCCTTGATCTTGTCGATGACCTTCTCGGCGCCGACGAGGTAGGGCAGCTCGGTGACGACCAGGCCGGACTTGCGCGCGGTGATGCTCTCGACCGAGACGCGCGCGCGGGTCTTGAAGCCGCCCCGGCCGGTCGCGTAAGCGTCGCGCACGCCGGCGAGGCCGACGATCGTGCCACCGCTCGGGAAGTCCGGTCCGGGGACGAACGACATCAGGTCGTCCAGGGACGCGTCGGGATGGGCGATCAGGTGCCGGGCCGCCCCGATCACCTCCACGAGGTTGTGGGGCGCCATGTTCGTCGCCATGCCGACGGCGATGCCGCTGGCCCCGTTGACCAGCAGGTTCGGGAACGCGGAGGGGAGGACCTCGGGCTGGTCGTGCGAGTTGTCGTAGTTCGGGACGAAGTCGACGACGTCCTCGCCGAGGTGCTCGGTCATGGCCGTGGCGGCCGGGGCGGGGCGGGCCTCGGTGTAGCGGGCCGCGGCCGGGCCGTCGTCGAGGGAGCCGAAGTTGCCGTGCCCGTCGACGAGGGCGACCCTCATCGTGAACGGCTGGGCGAGGCGGACGAGGGAGTCGTAGATCGAGGCGTCGCCGTGCGGGTGCAGCTTGCCCATCACCTCGCCGACCACGCGGGCCGACTTCACGTGGCCGTGATCGGGCCGCAGCCCCATCTCGCTCATCATGTAGAGGATCCGGCGCTGCACCGGCTTGAGGCCGTCGCGGGCGTCGGGCAGGGCCCGCGAGTAGATGACCGAGTACGCGTACTCGAGGAAGGACCCCTCCATCTCGGCCGAGACGTCGACGTCCTCGATGCGCTCGGTGAGCGAGGATCCGGAGGAGGGGGCTGCAGCGTTCATGACTCGATTCGGTGGCGGGCGCGGGGCGGCGGCGGGGGACTGCACCGCCCTGCGGCGCTCGACGGGACGGGCGGAGCGGAGACGGCGCCTCGCGGACGGGACCGGCCCTCCCGTTCACGCGGACGCTCCGCTGCACCGGCCCGGCGGGGACGGCGGCGCTGTGCGAAACTGGGCGCGATGACCCACATGCTACCGCCAGCCCCCGACGGGCGGCGGAGCCTCGCCGACGTCCTGCCGGGCGCCCTCGACGCGCTCCTGGGCCGCCCCGGCCTCTTCGGCTCGCCCCGCGTCGAGCGGATCGTGGTCGTCCTCGTCGACGGCCTGGGTGCCGCG
The DNA here is from genome assembly GCF_002930885.1 of Rathayibacter sp. AY1F2. Taxonomy (NCBI): domain Bacteria; kingdom Bacillati; phylum Actinomycetota; class Actinomycetes; order Micrococcales; family Microbacteriaceae; genus Rathayibacter; species Rathayibacter sp. AY1F2. Next base: position 93,499 of record NZ_PSVG01000010.1, read on the forward strand.
AACCTCCGCCAGCGCGGGGGCCACTCGCGCACGCTCGCTCCGGCCCTCAACCGCGGCACCACGCTCGTCTCGGGCTTCCCGACGACCACCGCGGCGGCCCTGGCGAGCCTGACGACGGGCCTGCGCCCGGGCGGGCACGGGATGGTCGGCTACCGCGTGCTCGACCGCGCCTACGACCGCCTGGTCAACCAGCTCTCCGGCTGGGACGAGGGCATGGTGCCCGAGACGTGGCAGCCCCACCCCACGGTCTTCGAGCAGGCCTCGGCCGCCGGTGTCCGGGCCGGAGTGATCGGCCCAGCGCGGTACGCCCGCTCCGGTCTCACGCGGGCGATCCTGCGCGGCGCCGAGTACCACTCCGCCGGCGGCGTCGCCGAGCGCTTCACGGCGGCGCGCGCCCTGCTCGACGAGGGCGGCCGGCAGCTCGTGTACCTCTACGTCCCCGAGCTCGACCAGGCGGCGCACGCGCGCGGCTGGGAGTCGCCGGAGTGGACGGCAGCGCTCGAGCTCCTGGACGGGGAGGTCGGCGGAGCGGTCCGCGGGCTCTCCGCCCGCGAGAGCGTGCTGGTCACCGCCGACCACGGCATCGTGGACGTTCCGGCGTCCTCGCACGTGCTCGTCGAGCGGGGACCGCTACTCGAGGGCGTCCGGCACCTCGGCGGAGAGCCCCGCTGCCTGCAGCTGCACCTCGAGCCGGGTGTGGACCCCGACGAGGTGGCGCGGCGCTGGATCGAGGCGGAGGGCGCACGCGCCTGGATCGCGACGCGCGACGAGGTCGCCGTGAGCGGCTGGTTCGGCGAGGTCTCTCCGGCGGCGGCCGAGCGGATGGGCGACGTGTTCGTCGCGGCGCGGAGGACCATCGCCTACTACGCGGCGGACGACTCCTCCGGCCGCTCGATGATCGGGCAGCACGGGTCGCTCACGCCGGAGGAGACGCAGGTGCCGCTCCTCCGCTTCGGCGCGCTGGCCTGAGCCGGGCCGAGTGCACGGGGGCACCGTCCACCCCGGCGGAGCCGCGCCGGCGGAGGGTCAGTCGTCGCTGCGCGCTCCGAAGACGATCTCGTCCCAGCTCGGCATCGACGCCCGCCCCCGGCGGAGGCTCCCGCGCACGCCCGACGGCTGCTCGGGGACCGGGGGAGCGGTGCGCGGCGGCTCCGGTGCCTTCTCGACCGGAGGAGCGGCCTCCGCCTCGGGCTCCGGCTCCTCGCGGACGCGGAGGCTCGAGGCGTGATCGCGCTCGCCCCGGCGGCGCCGCAGGGCGTCGAGCAGGTCGGCGGTGTCGTTGAGGTTGCGCTCGCGCTGCTCCGTCGTGCTCGTGACGGGGCGGGGGAGCGTCGAGATCGGGCGCGGGGTCTCGGAGAGGGCCGGCTGCGGTTCCGTGTCGGAGGGGCGGACGGCGGCCGGCCGGGCGTGCGGCATCGCGGCGGGGCGGCCGGCGGTGGGGTGGTCGGCCCGGGCGGAGCGGCTCGGCGCCTCCGCGGACTCCGTGTCGAAGCGCGTGGCGAGCTCGTCGACGGCGGCGGGGATGACGGCGCGCAGGCGCGGGATGAGGGTCGGCCGGATCTCACCCTGCTGCGAGAGCGTGATCGCCTCGGAGGTCAGCGGCGACAGCAGCGCCTTCCGCGGGTCGAAGCGCCAGCGGGCGTCGTGGTCGATCTCGTCCGAGCGGAAGAGGAGCTTGACGACCCAGCCCTCCTCCTCCTTCCAGCTCGACCACTGCTCGCCCTCGGCGCCGAGCGACGCGAGGCGGTCGCGGATGACGTCGCCGAAGGGCGTGCCCTCCTCGAGGGGATCGGGGTCGGTGGTCGTGTAGACGCGCACGGCGAGAGCGGACGCGACGATGTGCTCGCGCTCGGCCGTGACGGGTCCCTCGAAGCGCTGGACGTAGCCCAGGTCGGCGCCCGTGAGCTCGGCGACCTCCTCGGCGGAGAGCCCGGAGCGGATGTGGGCCTGGATCTCGCGGGGGGAGACGCGCTTCTCGCGCGGCGGGAGGGTGTGGACCCGCGGCCGCAGCTGGCTCTGCAGCGTCTCGTCGATGCGGACCGAGAAGCGCTCGCCGCCCTCGGACACGAGGACGAGCGATCCGCCCTCGACGCCGATCACCTTCAGTTCCATCATCGTGGGGACCCTCCTTCTGGACGCGGACCGGGCAAGGATGCCACGCGCCCGGGCGATCGGCCGGGAATACCCCGGGCGGGTCGAAAGTTGGTGCGGAAGGAGGCGGGGCGAGCGGGTGTCAAGAGCCGTTCGAGGTGGTTTGCGAATCGATGCGTCGTGATGCACACTGACCCCGCCGATTTGTTGAACAGCAGAAATAAGAAGTGGATGGGAATGGCTACGGACTACGACGCCCCCCGCAAGACCGATGACGACTCCGAGTCGATCGAGGCCCTGAAGGAGCGAGTCCCCGACAAGATGTCCGGAGTCGTCGACGTCGATGACGCCGACAACCCGGGCGGATTCGAACTGCCCGGTGCCGATCTGTCCGACCTCGATCTGGACGTCGTGGTCCTTCCGCCCCAGGCGGACGAGTTCACGTGCGTGAGCTGCTTCCTCGTGAAGCACCGCTCGCAGATCGACCACGAGGAGAAGCTCGGACCGATCTGCCTGGAGTGCGCCGCTTAAGCGCCTCCCGGCTCCGAAGGACGACCGCTCCGTCGCCGTGATCCCCGGATCGCGGCGACGATGTCGTCCGGGCGGCGGGTGGAGACCAGCCAGTACGGCGTCGGGTCGGCCGGATCCTCGATCGGGACCCGCACCACCTCCTTCACCCAGCCGCGGATGACCAGGTACGCCCGCGCGTCCAGGCGCGTCCCGCGCTCGGCGAACGCCTGGTCCCCCGAGTAGGAGGACGGCTCGCCCACGAGGTCCAGCGGGATGTGCGCGCGGCCGGCGCGCAGCTCACCCTCCGCCACCTCGATCACGGGGGAGAGGGCCAGCAGCGACAGCACGCAGCCCGCGTACAGCACGACCGCGGCGATCACCCCCACCGCGAGGTCGATGGGCGCGAACACCAGGATGCTGGCGGGGATCACGAGGGCGGTGGCGACGAAGAGCCAGGGCGCGGGCCACAGCCTCTCTCGGTAGGACGGCATGACCCTATTGGATCAGACGTTTGGTCTACCCTCGTCACGTGCCTGCAACCGTCGACGTCCCGATCACCGCGGACCGGCTCCCCTCCTACGCCCGTCCGGGCGACGCGGGAGCCGATCTCCACTCGACGGAGGACGTGGTGCTCGCCCCCGGTGAGCGCGCCTCCGTCGGCACAGGGGTGGCCGTCGCCCTCCCGGAGGGCCACGCCGGCTTCGTCGTCCCCCGCAGCGGGCTGGCCTTCAGGCACGGCATCACCGTCGTCAACGCCCCCGGAACGATCGACGCGGGCTACCGCGGTGAGATCCGGGTGGCGCTGCTGAACACCGACAGCCGCGAGACGTACCGCGTCTCGGCGGGGGACCGGATCGCGCAGCTCGTGATCGTCCCCGTCGTCCAGGCGAGGTTCACGGCCGTCGACGAGCTTCCCGAGTCGGTCCGCGGCACGGGCGGCTTCGGATCCACCGGGTACGCCGCCGGCGCCCAGGAGACCAGAATCCACGAGGAGAGCGCATGAGCGACATCCAGCCCACGGCCGGCGAGGCCGCCGAGCCCGTCCAGCAGGACTTCGAGAAGTCGGCGCCGGAGGACCGCGCGGAGGCCGGGCCCCTGGACGAGCGCGAGGCCAACCCGGTCCGCCCCTACATCGACCTCGGCGGGGTGAAGGTGCTTCCCCGCGAGGGCATGCACATCCGCCTCGAGGTCGAGGAGGGGACCAAGCGCGTCATCGCCGTCGGCCTCGACTACGCAGGGTCGACGCTGCAGGTGCAGCCCTTCTCCGCGCCGCGCTCCTCGGGCCTCTGGCACGAGATCCGCGGCCAGATCGCCGAGCAGATCGGCCGTCAGGGCGGATCGACGACGGAGCGCGACGGCGTCTTCGGTCCGGAGCTCGTCGCCGAGCTCCCGATCGCCGGCGGCCAGACCCGCGTCGCCCGGTTCGTCGGCGTCGACGGTCCGCGCTGGTTCCTCCGCGGCGTGATCGCCGGAGCCGGAGCCGTCGACGAGCAGGCGGCCGCTTCGGTCGAGGAGCTCTTCCGCAGCATCGTCGTGGTCCGCGGCAGCGGCCCGATGCCTCCGCGCGACCTGATCCCGCTGAAGGTGCCGACCGGCAGCCAGACCCAGCAGAGCGCGAGCTGACCGGCATGGAGCCGGTGCGGCCCGAGGACCCGGCCCGATCGGAGGAGCCGGTCCGGCAAGAGGTGGGCGACGCGATCGCGCAGGCCGCCCGCCGCTCGGGACTCGGCGCGGTCGCCGACGGCGAGCCGTTCGACGGGAAGGCGCTGCTGCGCACCATGGGCGGCGTCCGGGGGATCCTCGAGGCCGTCGTGCCCGGCATAGCCTTCGTCCTGCTCTACACGGTCACCTCGGAGCTCGTGCTCTCGCTGGTCGCATCCGTCGGGCTCGCCGTGGCGTTCACGGTGGCGCGGGTGCTCGGCCGGACGCCGGTGATCCAGGCCGTCGGCGGACTGCTCGCCGTGGTGGTCTCGGCCGCACTGGCGCTGTTCACCGGGCGGGGCGTCGACAACTTCGCCCTGGGGCTGCTCACCAACCTCGTCTACGGGCTCGTCTTCCTCCTCTCCGTCCTCGTGCGCTGGCCCCTGATCGGCGTCGCCGCCGGCTTCCTGATGGGGGACGGCACCGCCTGGCGATCCGATCGGCGCAAGCGCCGCCTCTTCGGCGCCCTGACCCTCGCGTGGGCGGGGCTCTTCCTCCTGCGCCTGGCCGTGCAGTACCCGCTGTTCCTCGCCGAGGACACCACGGCGCTGGGCATCTGGAAGCTGGCGCTCGGCCTGCCCCTGTACGCGCCGCTGCTGGTGCTCACCGTGCTCGCCGTCCGGGCCGAGTACCGCGGAGCCGGCGAGCGCGCCGATGCGGGCGATGCTCCGGATCGTGCATAGAATTGTCTCGACGTCGAGATAAATAGCGCTCGCCTCCCCGCACCGTCGCGGCGAGGTCGACCGGGCGCCTCGGCGTCGAGGAGTTAGGTCCTCCTTGGTGGCAGGCCGCTGTGCGCGGTCGTCAAGATGAGGACGGAGAGCGGCTCCGCCCGTCGGCGGACGCTGCAGTCAGCGAAGGAGAGGGCGACGTGTCCGCGGTAGACAGCTTTGGATCGAAAGACACCCTGAAGGTCGGCTCGACCGACTACGAGGTGTTCCGCATCGACCGGGTCCCCGGTCACGAGAAGCTCCCGTTCAGCCTCAAGGTGCTGCTCGAGAACCTCCTCCGCACGGAGGACGGCGCGAACATCACCGCCGACCACATCCGCGCCCTCGGCGAGTGGGTCCCGGAGTCGGAGCCCGACACCGAGATCCAGTTCACGCCGGCCCGCGTGGTCATGCAGGACTTCACCGGCGTGCCCTGCATCGTCGACCTCGCCACGATGCGCGAGGCCGTCGCTGCCCTGGGCGGCGACGCGAACCGGATCAACCCGCTCGCGCCCGCCGAGATGGTGATCGACCACTCCGTCATCGCCGACCTCTTCGGCACCGAGGACGCGCTCGAGCGCAACGTCGAGCTCGAGTACGAGCGCAACGGCGAGCGGTACCAGTTCCTCCGCTGGGGCCAGACCGCCTTCGACGACTTCAAGGTCGTCCCGCCCGGAACCGGCATCGTGCACCAGGTCAACATCGAGTACCTGGCCCGCGTCACCATGACCCGCGAGGTGGGCGGTGCGCTGCGCGCCTACCCCGACACCTGCGTCGGCACCGACTCGCACACGACGATGGTCAACGGCCTCGGCGTGCTCGGCTGGGGCGTCGGCGGCATCGAGGCCGAGGCCGCGATGCTCGGCCAGCCCGTCTCGATGCTCATCCCGAAGGTCGTCGGCTTCAAGCTCACCGGCTCGATCCCGACCGGCGTGACCGCGACGGACGTCGTGCTCACCATCACGCAGATGCTGCGCAAGCACGGCGTGGTCGGCAAGTTCGTCGAGTTCTACGGGGCAGGCGTCGCCGCGGTGCCGCTCGCGAACCGCGCCACCATCGGCAACATGAGCCCCGAGTTCGGCTCCACCGCCGCGATGTTCCCCATCGACGACGTGACCCTCGACTACCTGCGCCTCACCGGCCGCAGCGACGAGCAGATCGCCCTCGTCGAGCAGTACTCCAAGCTGCAGAAGCTCTGGCACGACCCCGCGGTCGAGCCGGTCTTCAGCGAGTACCTCGAGCTCGACCTCGGCACCGTCGTCCCCTCGATCGCCGGCCCGAAGCGCCCGCAGGACCGGATCGAGCTCTCGTCCGCTAAGACGCAGTTCGAGTCGGACCTCACCAACTACGCGGACGTCTCGCACGACATCGTCGACCTGACCATCGCGGAGTCGTTCCCCGCCTCCGATCCCGGAGAGCTGCAGCCGCAGGACGAGCACAGCAGCCACGAGCACACCCACCGCTCGCACGCGCCGGCGACCGCCTCCAAGCCGACCACGGTCGAGCTCGGCGAGGGCGGGACCTTCACGATCGATCACGGCGCCGTCGCGATCGCGGCGATCACCTCGTGCACCAACACGTCGAACCCGTCCGTCATGCTCGCGGCCGGCCTGCTGGCCCGCAACGCGGCGCAGAGGGGCCTGAAGGCCAAGCCGTGGGTCAAGACCACGCTGGCGCCCGGATCGAAGGTCGTCACCGACTACTACGAGAAGGCCGGCCTGACCGAGTCGCTCGAGGCGCTCGGCTTCTACACGGTCGGCTACGGCTGCACGACCTGCATCGGCAACTCCGGCCCGCTGCTCGAGGAGATCTCGGCCGCGGTGCAGGACAACGACCTCGCCGTGACCGCCGTGCTCTCGGGCAACCGCAACTTCGAGGGCCGCATCAACCCGGACGTGAAGATGAACTACCTGGCGAGCCCCCCGCTCGTCATCGCCTACGCGCTCGCCGGCTCGATGAACTTCGACTTCGAGGTCGACGCGCTCGGCACCGACTCCGACGGCAAGGACGTGTTCCTCAAGGACATCTGGCCCGACGCGGCCGAGGTGCAGGCGACGATCGACTCGTCGATCGACAAGTCGATGTTCGACACGCAGTACGCGGGCGTGTTCGACGGCGACGAGCGCTGGCGCGCGCTGCAGACCCCCGAGGGCTCGATCTTCGAGTGGGACGAGTCGTCGACCTACGTGCGGAAGCCCCCGTACTTCGACGGCATGACGATGGAGACGACCCCGGTCACCGACATCGCCGGTGCCCGCGTGCTCGCCAAGCTCGGCGACTCCGTCACGACCGACCACATCAGCCCCGCCGGCTCGATCAAGGCCGACAGCCCCGCCGGCCGCTACCTCGACGAGCACGGCATCGACCGCAAGGACTACAACTCCTACGGCTCGCGCCGCGGCAACCACGAGGTGATGATCCGCGGCACGTTCGCGAACATCCGCCTGCGCAACCAGCTGCTCGACGGCGTGGAGGGCGGCTACACCCGTGACTTCACGCAGCCGGACGCCCCGCAGTCGTTCATCTACGACGCGTCGCAGAACTACCAGGCCGAGGGCACCCCGCTCGTCATCCTGGGCGGCAAGGAGTACGGCTCCGGCTCGTCGCGCGACTGGGCGGCCAAGGGAACGAGCCTGCTGGGCGTCAAGGCGGTCATCGTCGAGAGCTTCGAGCGGATCCACCGCTCGAACCTCATCGGCATGGGCGTCGTCCCGCTGCAGTTCCCTGCGGGCGAGAGCTGGGAGTCGCTGGGCCTCGACGGCACCGAGTCGATCAGCATCTCGGGCATCGAGGAGCTGAACGAGGGCGTCACCCCCAAGACGGTCCACGTCGTCGCCGAGCCGACCGAGCACTCGGCCGAGGGCAAGCAGACCGTCGAGTTCGACGCGGTCGTCCGCATCGACACCCCCGGTGAGGCGGACTACTACCGCAACGGCGGCATCCTGCAGTACGTGCTGCGCTCGCTCGTCTAGATCAGCCGCAGAGCGTGTGCGCCTTCCCTGCGGGGGAGGCGCACACGCGTTCCCGGGGGCCCCGTGCGTAGACTCGGGAGACGTCCCCACCTCGCTCACGACCCCGGAAGGCGGCGCGCATGGCTGTTCTCGAGACCATCGGCGGTCCTCGCGATCTCGATCGCCTGACCGCGGCCGAGCTCGAGACGCTGGCGCAGGAGATCCGCGACTTCCTCGTGCGCGAGGTCTCGAAGACCGGCGGCCACCTGGGGCCGAATCTCGGCGTCGTCGAGACGACCATCGCGATCCACCGGGTCTTCGACTCGCCGCACGACGCGATCGTGTTCGACACCGGTCACCAGTCCTACGTCCACAAGCTGCTCACCGGTCGCCAGGACTTCTCGAAGCTCCGGCAGCGCGGCGGCCTCGCCGGCTACCCGCAGCGGAGGGAGTCGCCGCACGACATCGTCGAGAGCTCGCACGCCTCCAGCTCGCTGTCCTGGGCGGACGGCATCTCCCGCGCCTTCACGATGACCGGCCAGACCGACCGCCACGTCGTCGCGGTCGTGGGCGACGGCGCCCTCACCGGCGGCATGACCTGGGAGGCGCTGAACAACATCAGCGACGACAACTCCCGCGGGCTGGTCATCGTGGTCAACGACAACGGGCGCTCCTACGCCCCGACCATCGGCGGCATGGCCCGCTTCCTCAACGGCGTCCGCACGCGGCCGACCTACCGCACGATGCACCGCGGCTCCCGGGCCGTCTCGGAGCGGCTGGGCGGCCCCGCCGCCGCCGTCTACCGCGGCGTTCGCGGCGGGCTCCACGGCTTCCTCAGCCGCTTCATCAACAACGAGGCGCTCTACTCCAACCTCGACATCAAGTACCTGGGGCCGATCGACGGACACGACCTGACGGCGATGGAGGAGGCTCTCCAGCAGGCGAAGGACTACGGCCAGCCGGTCATCGTGCACGCGATCACCCAGAAGGGCAAGGGCTTCGGTCCGGCCGTGCACGACCTCGCCGACCAGTTCCACGCCGTCGGGCAGATCGACCCCGAGACGGGCGAGCCGCTGAGCGCGGCCGGGGCCCGCTCGTGGACCTCGGTGTTCGCCGAGGAGATCGTCACGCTGGCCGACGAGGACCCGACGATCGTCGGCATCACGGCCGCCATGCTCCGGCCCGTCGGTCTCGACCGCCTCGCGGAGAAGTACCCGGAGCGCGTCTTCGACGTCGGCATCGCGGAGCAGCACGCCGTGACCTCGGCCGCCGGTCTCGCCTTCGGCGGGCTGCATCCGGTCGTCGCGCTGTACGCCACCTTCGTGAACCGCGCCTTCGACCAGGTGCTGATGGACGTCGCACTGCACCGAGCGGGCGTCACCTTCGTGCTGGACCGCGCCGGAGTCACCGGACCCGACGGTCCGAGCCACCACGGCATGTGGGATCTGGCGATCCTGCAGGTCGTCCCGAACATCCGCCTCGCCGCTCCGCGCGACTCCGTGCGCCTGCGCGAGGAGCTGCGCGAGGCCGTCGGCGTCACCGACGCGCCGACCGTGGTGCGCTTCTCGAAGGGGAGCGTCGGCGACGAGATCGACGCCGTCGAGCGTCTCGGCGACGGGGTCGACGTGCTCGCCCGAGCCGAGCGCAAGGACGTGCTGCTGGTCACGGTCGGGCCGATGGCCGCGATGGGTCTCGAGGTCGCTCAGCGGCTCGCGGCCCAGGGCATCGGAGCCACTGTCGTCGACCCCCGCTGGGTCGTGCCCGTGCCCACCAGCATCATCGAGCTCGCCCGCGAGCACCGAATCGTCGTCTCGATCGAGGACGGGGTGCGCGTCGGCGGGATCGGCACGCGCATCCGCCAGGACCTGCGCGAGGCCGGCGTGGACACCGCGGTGACCGAGCTCGGGCTGCCCGACCAGTTCCTCGACCACGCCAAGCGCGAGGAGATCCTCGAGGACGTCGGACTCACTCCCCAGCACATCGCTCGCGACGTCGTCGCGCAGGTGCTGGGCAGCAAGATCCCGGTCGCCCGTCCGCTCCCGGACGAGGTCGAGGCCCGGGACGACGCCCGCAGCGACTGATCGGCCGTCGGGACCCGTCCCTCAGGCGACGCGCGGAAGGGGCGCCGGATCCGATCCGGCGCCCCTTCCGCGTCACGGCACTCCGCGTCAGTCGACGCCGCGGATCGCGGGGTGGTGGAACGTGTCCCCGAACGCCCGCTCGCTCGCGCCGACCCGGTCGAGGTAGGGCGTGAGCCCACCCATCTGGAACGGGTAGCCCGCGCCCAGGATCAGGCAGAGGTCGATGTCCTCGGCGGCGTGCACGACGTCGTCGTCCAGCATCCGCTTGACCTCGTCCGCGAGACCCGTCTCGACGCGCAGCCGCAGCTGCTCGGCCGTCATCGGCTCCGTGCCGCCGGCGACGATCGCGACCGCGCGCTTGTCGATGCCCTTCACCCGCCCCTTCGCGTCGCGCTCGAAGACGTGGCCGAGCTCGGCGAGGCGGTGCAGGTTGGGGCTGTCGAAGAAGCGGTCGGGGAACGCGGCGTGGTGGGTGTCGAGCACGTGCGCGCCGACCTTGAGGCCCACCAGCTCGAGCAGCTCGAACGGGGTCATCGGCAGGCCGAACGGAGCCAGCGACTGCTCGACGACCTCGAAGGGAGTGCCCGTGTCGACCGCGTGCATCGCCTCGCCCAGGACCTTCGCCAGCACGCGGTTCACCACGAAGCCCGGGGTGTCGCGCGTGATGACGGCGTTCTTCTTGAGCTTCGCGGCGGTGACCATCGCCGTCGAGAGGGTCTCGTCGTCGGTGTGCGGCGTCCTTACCACCTCGATCAGCGGCATGACCGCGACCGGGTTGAAGAAGTGGAAGCCGACGAGGCGCTCCGGGTGCTCCAGCCGCTCGCCGATGCGCTCGACGGAGAGGGACGAGGTGTTGGTCGCGAGCACCGCCGTGGGCGAGACGTAGCGCTCGATATCGGCGAAGACCTCCTGCTTCACCGACAGCTCCTCGAAGACCGCCTCGATCACCCAGTCGGCGTCGGCGAAGTCGGAGCGATCGGTCGTGCCGGTGATCAGCGCCCGGAGGCGGTTCGCGTCGTCGGGGGAGACGCGTCCCTTCGCCAGCAGCGCATCGATCTCGGCGCGGATGCCCGCGACGCCCTTGTCGACCCGCTCCTGGTCGAGGTCGGTGATGACCACCGGCACCTGGAGGCGGCGGAGGAAGAGCAGCGCGAACTGCGAGGCCATGAGGCCCGCGCCGACGACCCCGACCTTGGTGACGGGCTTGGCCAGCGCCCTGTCCGGCGCTCCCGCGGGACGCTTGGCGCGCTTCTGCACCAGATCGAACGCGTAGATGCTCGCGCGGAACTGGTCGCCGGAGATCAGGTCGGCCAGCGCCTCGTCCTCGGCGGCGAAGCCCTCCTCGCGCGTGGTGTTCTTCGCGGCCTTGAGCAGCTCCAGCGCGCGGTACGGAGACGCCGCGACCGTGCCGATCCGCGACTCCAGCTGCTTGCGAGCGATCGAGATCGCGACGTCCCACTTGACCAGCCGCTCCAGCTTGCCGGGTGCGTTCAGCCGCTCCACCTTCACGGAGCCGCCGATCACACCGTCGGCCCAGCGGAGCGAGTCCTCGAGGAAGGCGGCGGGCGGGAAGATCGCGTCGGCGATGCCGAGGTCGAACACCTCCTGGCCCTTGAGCGTGCGGTTGTTCTTCAGCGGGTTCTCGACGACGACCTTGAGGGCGTTCTCGATGCCGATCAGGTTCGGCAGGAGCCACGCGCCGCCCCAGCCGGGGATGATGCCGAGGAAGACCTCGGGGAGCCCGAGCGCGGGGATGGAGGAGTCGACGGTGCGGTAGTCGGCGTTCAGGCCGATCTCGGTGCCGCCGCCCAGGGCGAGGCCGTTGATGAAGGCGAAGGACGGCACGCCCAGCTCGGCCAGCATCCCCAGCGTGCGGTGGCCCAGGCGCGCCAGCTGGCGGCCGAGCTCACGGCTCGGGATGGCCCCGACCTTGCTGAGGTCGGCTCCCGCGGCGAGGATGAACGGCTTGCCGGTGATGCCGACCGCCTGGATCTCGCCGCGCGACGCGCGCTCCTTCTGCGTGAGGAGGACGTCCGCCAGCTCGAAGAGCGACGCCGGCCCGAAGGTGTTGGGGCGGGTGTGGTCGCGGTCGTTGTCGAGCGTGATCAGAGCGAGCGCTCGGCCGCTGGGCAGCGGCACGTCGCGGACGTAGGAGTGGGTGACGACCTCGCCCTCGGCGAGGTCCACGAGGTTCTCGAATCCGTCGAGCATGGGTCAGCGTCCCTTCCGTCGTCCGCGCTTGCCGTCGTAGTGCGGGTTCTCCCAGATCACCGTGCCGCCCTGGCCGAGGCCGACGCAGAGGGCCGTCACGCCGTAGCGGACCTCGGGGTGCGACTCGAACTGCCGGGCCAGCTGGATCATCAGCCGGACCCCGGAGGAGGCGAGCGGGTGGCCGATCGCGATCGCTCCGCCGTACTCGTTGACGCGCGGGTCGTCGTCGTCGAGGCCGAAATGGTCGAGGAAGGAGAGCACCTGCACGGCGAACGCCTCGTTGAGCTCGAAGAGCCCGATGTCCTCGATGCCCAGGCCCGCCTTGCGGAGCGCCTTCTCGGTCGAGGGAACCGGGCCGATGCCCATGATCTCGGGCTCGACGCCGGCGTACGCGAAGCTCACCATCCGCATCTTCGCGGACAGGCCCAGCTCCTGCGCGGCGTCGGCGCTGGCCAGGAGCGACACCGTCGCCCCGTCGTTGAGCCCGGAGGAGTTGCCCGCGGTCACCCGGCCGTGGGGGCGGAACGGGGTCCGCAGGCCCGCGAGGCCCTCGAGGGTCGTCTCGGGGCGCGGTGCCTCATCGGCGGTCGCGAGGCCCCAGCCCGCGGCACTGCGCGTGGCGACGGGGACGAGGTCCGGCTGGATGCTGCCGGCGGCGTACGCGGCGGCGAGCTTCTGCTGGCTCCGCAGGGCGTAGTGGTCGGCGCGCTCCTTCGTCAGGTGCGGGAAGCGGTCGTGGATCCGCTCCGCCGTGCGGCCCATGTTGAGCGCGTCCTCGCCGACGAGGCGCTCGGAGAGGAAGCGCGGGTTGGGGTCGGCGCCGAAGCCCATCGGGTGCCGGCCCATGTGCTCCACGCCGCCGGCGAGGACCACGTCGTAGGCGCCGAACGCGATGCCGCCCGCGGTCGCGGTGACCGAGGTCATCGCTCCGGCGCACATGCGGTCGACGGCGAAGCCGGGCACCGACTTCGGCAGCCCGGCGAGCAGCGCCGCCGTGCGGCCGAGGGTCAGGCCCTGGTCGCCCTGCTGGGTGGTGGCGGCGATCGCCACCTCGTCCACCCGCTCCTTCGGCAGCGCGCCGTTGCGCTCCAGCAGACCGATCATCGCCTTGACGACGAGGTCGTCGGCTCGGGTCTGCCAGTACATGCCCTTCTCGCCAGCACGCCCGAACGGAGTACGGACTCCGTCGACGAACACGACTTCGGATCTCTCGGCCACAATGCCTCCCAGGAACTCACGGTCGCCGTCGATCGTAGGAACCGACACCGCGCAGCCGGAATCCTTTGCCGCTTCCTACGAAGGGGTTTCGGTGCCCTCGGCCGGCGCTTGGGCCGCTTCGACAAACGCGGTGGCGATCGAGCCCGATGTGGCCTCGACCTGCCAGGCGCGGGCGCCGGCGCGGGTGAGCTCCGCGGCGACCGACTCCGCGGTCAGCGGCTCGGGCGGGTTCCAGGCCACCCGGCGCAGCAGCTCCGGCGTGAGCAGGTTCTCGACCGGGAGCGAGAGCAGCTCCGCGATCTCGGTGACCACGGCGCGTCCCGCCTTCAGGCGCGCGTCGGCGGCCGGGTTGCGATCGCCCCACGCGCGCGGAGGGGGGAGCGTGTCGGCGGCCGGGCGGGTCGGGCTCGGCAGGTCCTCGGTCGTCGTCCCGCGCTCGATCGCGGCCCACCAGCGCTCGACCTCGCCGCGGCTGGCGCGGCCGGTGAAGTCGCGGCGGCCCGAGAGCTGGCCGATGCTGGTCGGGATGTTGCGGGCGACCGCGATGATCGAGGAGTCGGGGATCAGGCGGCCGGGAGCGATGTCGCGCTCGCGGGCGAACGCGTCCCGGGCCAGCCAGAGCTCGCGCGCCACGGCGAGGGGGCGCGGGCCGCGGAGCGAGTGCATGCCGGAGAGGCGGCGCCACGGATCCGGCGGGACCGCCTTCGGGGCGCGCGCGAGCGTCGCCTCGAACTCCTCGCGGGCGATGCGCGTCTTCCGCGCGGCGATGAGCATCTCCTCCATGCGGTCGCGGAGGTCCACGAGGAGCTCCACGTCCTTCGCGGCGTAGACGAGCCAGCTCTGGGGGAGGGGGCGGGTCGACCAGTCGGCGGCCGAGTGCTCCTTGGCCAGGTGGATGCCGAGGAGGTCCTCGACGACGGCGCCGAGGCCCACCTTGGGCAGTCCGAGGAGCCGGGCGGCGAGCTCGGTGTCGAAGATCCGCACCGGGTCCAGGCCCACCTCGCGCAGGCAGGCGAGATCCTGGCTGGCGGCGTGGAGGACCCACTCCTCCTGGCCGATGACCGCCTGCAGGGCGTCCATCCGGCCGATGGCGGGGGGATCGAAGAGGAACGCGCCGGCACCGCGCCGGTAGACCTGGATCAGGTACGCGCGCTGCGAGTAGGTGAAGCCGGAGGCGCGCTCGGCGTCGACGGCGACGGGGCCCTCGCCGGCGGCGAGGGCGTCGACCGCGGCGAGGAACTCGTCGGGCGTGGAGAGGACACGGTAATCAGTCACGGTTGTTCCGTCGGAAGGCGAGCGGGGTCACACCGTCGCTCGATACGGGCGGGAGACCCGCGAGCATGCACAACAGCTCCCCCCACCCTTCCACGTGAGCGGCGAGCTGCGCATCATCCGGGCTCCAGGAGGCGCGGATCTCGATCTGCGCACCGTCGCCCTGAGCGGCCAGCTCGCCGAAACCGGTGGAGAGCACCTTGGTGGCCGTGCCGGACGCGGCGGAATAGGAGGCGCCCCGCGCCCCGAGGGCGTCGATGAGCCAGGACCAGGCGACCTCGGCGAGGAACGGATCGGTGCCGATCTCGACCTCGAGCGGGGCCTGGGCGAAGCAGACGACACGGAAGGGGCCGCCCCACTGCGCGGGCTCCTCGGGGTCGTAGAGCAGGATGAAGCGCCCCGTGCCCAGCTCGGAGTCGCGTCCGTGCGCGTGCGGCGCGACGTCGCCCGACAGGGCGAGGGCCCAGGGCGCGAGACCCGACGGCGAGGCGATCTCGGACACGGTGAGCTCGGCGCGCGTGGCAGCGGCGCGGATCGACTCCGTCGCGACCCGGAACTCCTCGGGGAGCTGGGACGACGCTGGGAATTCGGGCACGGTCGCAGACTAGGGTTCCGACGCGCCCGGGACGCGGAGGCACGCCGGGTGGGCGGCTCTCAGCGCGTGCGGCTCCAGCGGGCGTAGACGGCCCCGGAATCGTCCGCGGCCAGGAGCGTCAGGGCGTAGGCGTCGTCGACGACGGCCGTGCCCGTCGCGACCGGGAGGCCCGGGAGGACCACGCGCGGCGAGGTGGTGAGGCACAGCTCGTCGACCCGGCCCGAGGCGAGGAACTGGCCCGAGAGCGAGGCGCCGCCCTCGCAGACGACGCGGTGCAGGCCGAGCCCGGCGAGAGCCTCCAGGAGCTCGTCGACGCCGATCCGCTCCGAGGAGGACGTGACCGGGACGACCTCGACGCCGGCGGGGAGCCCCTCCACCGCGCCGCGCGACTCCGGCACCAGCAGCAGGACCCGGGAGCCCTCCTGCAGCTCCAGGCGGTGCCCGGCGAGATCGCCCGAGGCGGAGACGACGGCGAGCGGGACCCGCCGGGGGACGCGGTAGCCCTCGGCGCGGACGCTCGCGGCTCCGACGAGGACGACGTCGGCCTGCTCGCGGACGACTCCGAGGATCGTGCGGTCGACGCGGTTGGTGAGCGTCTCGCTCGTGCCGTCGGAGCCGGTGCTGGAGCCGGTGACGCTCGCGATCATGTTCAGGCGCACGCGCACCGCCTCGTCGGGACGCCAGGCGGCCGCGACCGCCGCTCGCGCGCCCTCCTCGCCGATCACGATCGGCCGACCGGCGGGGAGGAGCGGCCGGAGGATCATGCGGCCAGGTGCGCGCGGACCTGCCGCTTGGTACGGCCGAGCAGCGCGGTCATGCCGCGCAGGCGCAGCGGCGAGACCGCCTCCGAGAGGCCGATGGTCTGCGGGAAGTCGTCGGGAACGGCGAGCACCTGCTCGGGGGTGAGCCCGGCCAGGCCCTGCGCCAGGATCGACGCGAAGCCGCGCGTCGTGGGCGCCTCGCGGGGAGCCGTGGCGTGCAGGTGCACGATCCCGCCCTCGACGTCGACGACGATGAAGACGGGCGCCTGGCACTCCTCCACGCGCTCGAAGAGGTCCGGGTGGTCGCGGTAGCGCTCGGGCAGGTCGGGGAGCTCGTTCGAGAACTCGAGCAGGAGCTGCAGGCGCTCCGGCTTCTCGAGGGCGAGGAACTCCTCGCGGATGTCGCGCAGAGCGTCGGGGAGCGTGGTGTCGGTCATCCGGTCCAGTGTCTCATCGGGGGAGGGGCGGCGGGCGGTCGCAGCGGAGGCCGGGAGCCCGGATCCGGCCCGTCGACGGGCGGATCGGCGCTCCCGGCCTCCGTCGTGACGCGTCAGCGGGCCGCGGGGGCCTCGCCGGGCTCGGCGCCCTGCACGATCGGGACGCGGACGGCGCTGCCCCACTCGGTCCAGGAGCCGTCGTAGTTGCGGACGCCCTCGAAGCCGAGGAGGTGGGTCAGCACGAACCAGGTGTGGGCGGAGCGCTCGCCGATCCGGCAGTAAGCGATGACGGAGTCGCCGTCCTTCAGCCCCGCGCCCTCGCGGTAGATGCCGTTCAGCTCGTCGAGGGGGCGGAAGGTGCCGTCCTCGGCGGCGGCCCTGCCCCAGGGCACGTTCTGCGCGCTGGGGATGTGACCGGCGCGCAGGGCGCCCTCCTCCGGGTAGGCCGGCGCCGTGGTGCGCTGCCCGGTGAACTCCTCCGGGGAGCGGACGTCGATCAGCGGGTTGCCGAAGTGCGCGAGGACGTCGTCCTTGAAGGCGCGGATCTCGGCGTCGCTGCGTTCGACGACGGGGTACTCGGCGGGCTCCGGGGAGGAGGCGTCGGTGGTCGTCGGGCGGCCCTCCGCGAGCCACTTGTCGCGGCCGCCGTCGAGCAGACGGACGTCCTCGTGACCGAAGAGGGTGAAGACCCAGAGCGCGTAGGCGGCCCACCAGTTGTTCTTGTCGCCGTAGACGACGACGGTGGTGTCGCGGGCGATGCCCTTGCCGCCGACGAGCGCGGCGAACGCGGCGCCGTCGATGTAGTCGCGCTGCACCGGGTCGTTGAGGTCGGTGTGCCAGTCGATCTTGACGGAGCCGGGGATGTGGCCGGTCTCGTAGAGCAGGACGTCCTCGTCGGACTCGACGACGACGAGACCGGGAGTGCCGAGGCGCTGCTCGAGCCAGTCGGCGCTGACGAGCCGTTCGGGGTGCGCGTAGGAGGCGAACTTCGGCGACGGATCGGTTTCGACGGACAAGGAGGACCTCCAGGATGGTGCGCGGAGCGCGGGCGTGATTCCACGGCGGGCTACGCTGGAGCCCGCCCTTCAGCGACAGTACGCGTCCGCGGACGACGCCGCACGGAGGGCGCCGTAAGAGTTCGACACAGAACCGCGGCGGCTCCGTGCCCGGTGCGGCCGCCGCCACTGAGCGCACTGACCCCCGCCGTGCGCAGGATGCGAGACGCGAGTGAGCCCCGACGACGTCCGATCGACGAGCAGCCTGACCGCCCGCTCGCCCCAGATCAGCGGGCACGAGATCGCGTCGACGCTGGTGCCCCCGCGCCAGTTCGAGGGCGCCACCTTCGAGAGCTACCGTCCCGACCCGGAGTACCCCTCGCAGGCCGACGCGGTGGAGGCTCTGCGCGCGTTCGCCGCCGGCGGCGGATCCAAGGGAGGCGGAGGCGGCTTCCTGGGCTTCGGCCGGAAGAAGGCCCCCGCGGTCAAGCCGGGCGTGTACCTCGACGGCGGCTTCGGCGTCGGCAAGACCCACCTGCTCGCGGCGATCTGGCACGCGGTGCCGGGCCGCACCTACTTCGGGACGTTCATCGAGTACACCGCGCTCGTCGGCGCGCTCGGCTACGCGGCGACCGTCTCGCTCCTCAAGGGCTCGGCGCTGCTGTGCATCGACGAGTTCGAGCTGGACGACCCGGGCGACACGATGCTGATGACGCGGCTCCTCGGCGAGCTGGTCGCCTCCGGGACCCGCATCGCCGCGACCTCGAACACCCCGCCCAACGCGCTGGGCGAGGGGCGCTTCGCCGCAGCGGACTTCCTCCGCGAGATCCAGTCGATGGCCGCCCACTTCGAGACGATGCGGATCGACGGCACCGACTACCGGCGCCGCGACATCGAGGGCCACGCCGTGGTGCGCACCGACGAGGAGATCGACGCTCTCGTCGCGGCCGCCCCCGCCGGCTCCGTCGTCACCGACGATCCGTTCGCGGAGGCCGTGCACCACCTGGGCACCGTGCACCCCTCCCGCTACATCAAGGTGATCGACGGCGTCGACACCATCGTGCTCCGGGGCGTCACCGCTCTGACCGACCAGACCGACGCCCTGCGCCTCGTGGCCTTCATCGACCGGGTCTACGACGCGCAGATCCCGGTCCTCGCCTCCGGGACGCCCCTCGACGAGGTCTTCGGCGGCGACATGCTGAGCGGCGGCTACCGCAAGAAGTACCTGCGCTCGATGTCGCGGCTCATCGCGCTCACCTCGATGGCGCCCCGCTCCTAGGGGCGGATCCGCTCTCCTCCCGGCGTTCCCGGGCTCGTCGTCGTGCCGTCCGCCAGCGCGCCGTAACGCGCTTTTTACACAGGGGCCTCGGCCGTAACCTCCGCGAAACGCGGTGCCTCACGGGACGAAACCTCGCGCCACCAGACTGTCGGCTACCCGAGGTGACCCGACACCCGCGTGTCTCCAGGCCGTGCTCCGACGCAGCGTCCTCGCTCCGGGCTTTTCTCTGCACACTCACGAGAGGTTCAACAATGGATCAAGGCAATACCGCGTTCCTGCTCATCGCAGCCGCGCTGGTCCTGCTCATGACCCCCGGGCTCGCCTTCTTCTACGGCGGCCTGGTGCGTGCGAAGAGCGTCATCAGCATGATGATGCTCAGCTTCGGAGCCATGGGCCTCATCGGGGTCCTCTGGGTCCTGTACGGCTACGCGATCGCGTTCGGCAACGGCCCGTCCGGCCCCGCAGGGACCGACACCTTCGTCGGCATCGACGGCGTCCTCGGCATCGACACCGCCCAGATCGGCCTGCAGGGCATCTACAACGACGCGCTCGGCGAGCAGACGTCGGCCTTCCCGACGCTGGCCTTCGCCGCGTTCCAGGCGACGTTCGCGATCATCACCGTCGCGCTCATCTCCGGCGCCATCGCGGACCGCGCGAAGTTCGGGGCCTGGATGGTCTTCGCCGGCGTCTGGGCCACCGTCGTCTACTTCCCGGTCGCCTCGTGGGTCTTCAACTTCACCCTCGGCGACGACGCCACCGTCGTCGACGGCGGCTGGATCGCCTACGGCGTCGGCGCGATCGACTTCGCGGGCGGCACCGCCGTCCACATCAACGCCGGAGCGGCGGCCCTCGCTCTCGCCCTGGTGCTCGGCAAGCGCGTCAACTTCACCAAGGGCGCGCACCAGCCGCACAACCCGCCGTTCGTGCTCCTGGGCGCCGGACTGCTGTGGTTCGGCTGGTTCGGCTTCAACGCCGGCTCCGAGCTCGCCGCCGACGGCATCGCGGCCGTCGCCTTCCTCAACACCATCGCCGCTCCGGCCGCCGCGATCCTCGGCTGGCTCGTCGTCGAGAAGATCAAGGACGGCAAGCCCACCTCGATCGGCGCCGCCTCGGGCGCGGTCGCGGGCCTCGTCGCGATCACCCCGGCGTGCGCCAGCCTGTCGCCGTTCTGGGCGATCGTCCTGGGCGTCATCACCGGAGCCGTCTGCGCCCTGGCGATCGACCTCAAGTACCGCCTCGGCTACGACGACTCGCTCGACGTGGTCGGCGTGCACCTGGTCGGCGGCCTCATCGGAACGCTCTACATCGGCTTCTTCGGCACCGGCGTGGGCCTGTTCCTCACCGGCGACGCGAGCCAGCTCGGCAAGCAGGCCCTCGCGGCCTTCACCGTCCTCGCCTACTCCTTCGTCATGACGCTCCTCATCGGCTGGATCATCCAGAAGACGATGGGCTTCCGCGTGAAGAACGAGGACGAGATCGCCGGCATCGACACGGCCATCCACGGAGAGGCGGGCTACGTCCTGGCGGACTGACCCCCTAATCCGCAGCACCCGACGGGGTGCCGGCTCTCCGGAGCCGGCACCCCGTCGGCGCGTCCGGGCCGGGCGACCGCCGGGCGCGCCCCCGCGGGCGGGCGGCTGAGAATCCGGGCTAGGGTTCCGGGGTGCCCTCCTCGCGCTCGGTCGTGTCCCTGCTCCTCCGACTCCTCGGCCGCGCGGTCGCCCCGCGGCCGGACGCCGGGCCCCGCCCGCAGCGCCCGTACCTGAGCACGACGGCGCCGACCCCGGGCGCGAGCGGAGTGGGCCGCACCGTCGAGGTCGACCCGTCGCGGCTCCGCGGGGTCCGCCTGGGTTACGCGCCCACGCCCGACGGCGACCCGGACCCGGGCGAGGTCGTCTGGACCTGGGTGCCGTACGAGGAGGACGACGGCCGCGGCAAGGACCGCCCGGTGCTCGTGCTCGCGGTCGAGAAGTCGGGGACGGTTCTCGCCGTGCGGCTGAGCTCGAAGGAGCACTCCGACTACCTGGCCGTCGGCACCGGCGGCTGGGACCCGGACGGGCGCCCCAGCTGGGTCGACCCGGAGCGCGTGTTCCGCGTGCACCCCGCCGGGATGCGTCGCGAAGGAGCAGCTCTGGAGCGTGCTCGGTACGACGCCGTCGCCCGGGTGCTCTCGGCGCGGTACGGCTGGCACTGAGCGCTCGACGTCGTCGAGCGGCCACGAGTGGTCGCCGCTGACCGCCTCACGGGGCGATCCCTGCGCGTCGAACGAGGGCCGTGCTCCTCGGGGGAGGCGTCAGACCGGGTCGATCGGCACGAAGCCCGCGTACTTCGCGGCGCGGCCGTCCCCGGAGGACGTGCCGGTGAGCCTGCGCTGCACCCACGGCGCGACGTGCTGCCGGTAGTACTGCACGGTTCCGCCGCGCCGGAGTGCGGCCTCGGGAGCGTCGGGCAGCGCGGCGGGCGGCGTGAGCCCGAGCGCCCGCAGGACCCGGTCGGCCACCCGCCGGTGTCCCCGCGGGCCGAGGTGCAGGCGGTCCTCCGACCACAGCTCCGGATCGGCGAAAGCGGGGTCGTGCCAGTTGTCGGCGACGACCACGTCGGTCCGGTGGCTCGTCCGGCGCAGGACGGCGTCGGTCAGCGCGTCCCCGCGGCGACGGATGAGCGAGCCGAGCGGGAGCCGCGGCGACGGATCGGCGCCGGCCAGGGCGATCAGCACGACGCCCTGCTCGTCGCAGCGCTCGAGAACGCGGAGGTAGGCGTCGGCGATCCGCTCGATGTCGGCCCGCGGGCGCAGCATGTCGTTGCCGCCGCCGTTGAAGGAGAGGTGGGTCGGACCCAGGGCGAGCGCGGGCTCGAGCTGCTCGGCGAGGATCGGCGCGATGAGCCGGCCCCGGATCGCGAGGTTGGCGTACTCGATCCGCTCGCCCGTGGCCGCCGCCCATCCCGCGGCCGCCAGATCGGCCCAGCCGCGCGGGGTGCCGTCCGGCCGCTCGTCGCCGACGCCCTCGGTGAAGGAATCGCCGATCGCGACGTAGCGGACGGCCGTCATCGGCGGGTTCCGGAGGTGCGCATCGTGGCACTGTACCGCTCCGCGGCCGGGCTCAGGCGCGGCGCCTCAGCGGGGTGACAGGTGCCGAGCGGACGCTGCTGGGGCGGTCCGGCGTCGCGGCGCCCGGCGCTGCGGCGAGCCGCTCCTCCTCGGGCCGGGTGCCGGGCCGGTGCTCGCGCTCGGGACGCGGGGCGGCCCGGAACCAGGCGGCCAGCGCGGAGGACCGGCGGTGCCTCCGGTGGTCGCGGTCCAGCTCGGCGGTGCCCCGGTAGCCGGAGCCCCGGGCGATGCGGTCGAGGCCGCCGAGAGCGACGGGGGTGCTCGCCATCAGGACGGCGGCCAGCTCGAGTCGGCGGAGGGCGAGGTGCTCGTCGAGGCCGAGCCCGTAGCAGCGGCGGAACCGCAGCCGCAGCAGCAGGGCGGGCATCCGCAGCTCGGCGGCGAGGTGGTGGACGGTGAAGCGCCGATCGAGGTAGCGCTCGTTGACGAGGGCGGCCGCCGCGATGGCGACGACGTCGAGCGGCCGGCGGGAGGCGGCGAGGCGGGGGGCGGGGG
>NZ_PSVG01000011.1:0-112320 GCF_002930885.1 Rathayibacter sp. AY1F2
GCCGATGGTACTGCAGGGGGGACCCTGTGGGAGAGTAGGACACCGCCGGACACCATTCACGATGGCCACCCAGAAATGGGTGGCCATCGCTGTTTAACCGGTCGGTCTCTGTTCGAGGACGAACAGGGCCGGCCGGAGCGACGATGACCGTCGTCGCCCGACTCCGGAACGAGGAGCAGCGATGACTCAGCACGACCCGACGCCCTCTCCGGAATCGAGGCCGCTCCAGAACGGCTTCGACGCCGTGGAGGAACACGTCCTGTCAGACGAGCTCCTCCGGATCGAGCAGACTCCGCTCAACGAGAGGGCAGCCGGATACGTCCAGCTGCAGGAGCAGCTGCGCATCCGACTCGAGAACGCGGACCGCGACCGATGACCGACGACTCGCGACTCGACTCGGCTCTCGCCGAACGGGGTATCGCCCGATCCCGCACCCATGCCGCTCGGATGATCGCCGACGGTCTGGTGACGGTGGACGGCGTCCCTGCACTGAAGCCCTCGATCCGCGTGCGCGACGATCAGGACGTCGCGGTCGCCGGCCTCGACCACTACGTCAGCCGCGCCGCCCACAAGCTGCTCGCCGCCCTCGACACCTTCGCGACGGTGCGAGTCGCCGGCCGGAACGCTCTCGACGTCGGGGCGTCGACGGGCGGGTTCTCGCAGGTCCTGCTCGAGCGCGGCGCCGCCTCGGTGATCGCGCTCGACGTCGGGCATGCCCAGCTCGCTCCGCGGATCCGGTCCGACGATCGCGTCCACGTGGTGGAGGGGTTCAATGCGCGGGATCTCACCACCGCCCGGCTCGCCGAAGCCGCCAGGACCGAGATCGTCCCGGACCTGGTCGTGTCCGACGTGTCCTTCATCTCCCTGCGGATGGTTCTGCCTCCCGTCGCCGCCTCTGTGGATCCGCTCGCCGACTTCGTGGTGCTGGTGAAGCCGCAGTTCGAGGTCGGCCGCTTGGGAGTGCGGGAGGGGATCGTCCGGGATCCCGAGCTGCGTCGCGAGGCTCTCTCGGACGTCCTGTGGTCGGCGTGGGACCTGGGGCTCGGCGTCGTCGGGCTGGCCGAGTCGCCACTCCCGGGGGGCGCTGGGAATCGTGAGTATCTGGCGCACCTCCACCGCGACCGCGGAACGATTCCGACAGAATGGAGGGACGCGGTCACCGCGCTCACCACCGGGTGACGCGATCGTGTCCGCCGCTGTCGACCGACCAGAAGGACACACCCTCGATGCAGTCCCCTCGTGACGAGCGCAACATCCTCGTCGTCGCCCACACCGGACGGACGGACTCCCTCGATGCGGCGGTCCTCGTCGTCGAGCGTCTCCGGAACTCCGGCGCCCACCCCGTCCTCTGCGCCGACGACAAGGGCGACATCGTCGCGGTCGCTCCGGATCTGAGCGACGTCGCCGTGCTCGGGTCCGACGTGCCGCTCGAGTCCATCGAGCTCGTGTTCGTGCTCGGCGGGGACGGGACCATCCTCCGCGCAGCGGAGATCGTCCGGTCCGGGACGGCCCCTCTGCTCGGCGTGAACCTCGGCCACGTCGGGTTCCTCGCGGAGAGCGAGCGGGACGATCTCGACGACGCCGTCGCCCGTGCGCTCGACGGCGACTACGCGGTCGAGGAGCGGATGACCCTGCAGGTGCGCGTCAAGATCGACGAGGCCGTCGTCTACGAGACCTGGGCGCTCAACGAGGCCACGGTCGAGAAGGGCAGCCGCGAGCGGATGCTCGAGGTCATGGTGGGCGTCGACGGACGTCCGCTGTCGAGCTTCGGCTGCGACGGCATCGTCGTGTCCACTCCGACCGGTTCCACCGCTTACGCCTTCTCCGGGGGCGGCCCCGTCGTGTGGCCGACCGTCGAGGCGATGCTCCTCGTTCCGCTCAGTGCCCATGCGCTCTTCGCGCGGCCCCTCGTCGTGGGCCCGTCGTCGAGCCTCGCCGTCGAGGTCAAGGAGAGGACCGACGGCGTCGGTGTCCTCTGGGCCGACGGCCGGCGCGCCTACGAGCTGCCGCCGGGAGCGCGCGTCGTCTATCGGCGCTCGCCCGTGCCGGTGCGCTTCGCGCGCCTGCACGACGCCCCCTTCACCGATCGACTCGTGCACAAGTTCGGTCTCCCCATCCGCGGATGGCGGGGGTCGGCGGAGACGGAGTAAGGCCCGATGCTCGAAGAGCTGCAGATCCGCGACCTCGGAGTGATCGCCGAGGCGACGCTCCCGCTCGGACCGGGCTTCACCGCTGTCACCGGCGAGACCGGCGCAGGCAAGACGATGGTGGTCACGGCGCTCGGCCTCGTGCTGGGCGCGCGCTCGGACGCGTCCGCGGTGCGCTCGGGAGCGAAGCAGGCCTGGGTGTCGGGGCGCTGGCTGGTCCCAGAGCAGGGCCCGGTCGCCGAGCGCGTCCACGACGCCGGCGGCGATCTCGACGGCCCGGAGCTGCTCCTCGCGCGCTCGGTCTCGGCGGAGGGACGCGGGCGAGCCGTCGTCGGCGGCCGGAGCGCACCGGTCAGCGTGCTGAGCGAGCTCGCCGATCAGCTGGTCGTCGTGCACGGGCAGTCGGACCAGATCCGCCTCCGCTCCGCCGCGGCGCAGCGCGAGGCGCTCGACCGGTTCGGCGGACCCGGTCTCGCCGACGCCCTCCGCGACTACGCGAGCGCCTTCGAGCGTTGGCGGGCCAACCGGGAGGAGCTCGACTCGCTCACCGAGGCCCGGGAGACGCGCGCCCGCGAAGCCGAACGGCTCCGCTCCGCCCTCGCCGAGATCGAGGTGGTCGCCCCCCAGCGCGGGGAGGACGTCGAGCTCGCGGCGCAGTCCGCCCGGCTCGGGAGCATCGAGCAGCTCCGGCTCGCCGCCGGCGAGGCCCGCGAGGCGATCTCGTCCGAGGAGCTGGACGGGCGGGACGCGCTCGGGCTCCTCGAGACG
This sequence comes from Rathayibacter sp. AY1F2, assembly GCF_002930885.1. Lineage (NCBI taxonomy): Bacteria > Bacillati > Actinomycetota > Actinomycetes > Micrococcales > Microbacteriaceae > Rathayibacter > Rathayibacter sp. AY1F2. The sequence goes on from NZ_PSVG01000011.1 coordinate 2,916, forward strand.
GCGCGGCGCGTGCTGGAGCGGGCGGCCGAGCACGACGCCGCGCTGCAGCCGACGGTCCAGACGCTCGGCGAGGCGGCGGTGCTCCTCGTCGACGCCGCCGGAGGGCTCTCCTCGTACCTGGCGGAGCTCGACCTCGACGGCGCGCACGACCTGGAGCTGATCGAGAACCGTCGGGCGGAGCTGTCCCTGCTCGCCCGCACCTACGGACCGACGCTGGACGACGTGCTCGACCTGGTGGACTCCTCCGGACTCCGCCTGCTCGAGCTCGACGGCGACGACGAGAGGATCGCGGCTCTCGAGGCCGACACCGCGGCCGACGCGGACCTCGTCGACCGCCTCGCGACCCGGCTGACCGAGCTGCGGACCGCGGCGGCCGCCGAGCTGGGGGAGCGGGTCAGCGACGAGCTCACCGCGCTGGCCATGGCGGATGCGCGCCTGCACGTGAAGGTGACGGCCGCGGGGGAGCCGAGCATCCACGGGCGCGACTCCGTCGAGATGCTGCTCCAGCCGCACACCGGGGCCGCACCCCGGCCCCTCGCCCGCGGAGCCTCGGGAGGCGAGCTCTCGCGGGTGATGCTCGCGATCGAGGTCGTGGTCGCCGCCAACGACCCCGTGCCGACGTTCGTCTTCGACGAGGTCGACGCAGGGGTCGGCGGAGCGGCGGCGATCGAGATCGGCCGACGGCTCGCGCGGCTCGCCGAGACGTCGCAGGTCATCGTGGTGACCCACCTCGCGCAGGTCGCCGCATTCGCCACGAACCACCTCCGCGTCGAGAAGGGCTCGGACGGCGCGGTGACCTCGAGCGCCGTGACGCAGCTCGACTCCGAGGAGCGGGTGTCCGAGATGGCGCGCCTGCTCTCGGGGCTCACCGACTCCGCCAACGCTCTCGCTCATGCGCGGGAGCTCCTCGAATCGAGTCGGCGGGGCTGATCGCGAGCGGCCCTGGACGACATCGATCCGTCCCGGACGGTCCGCCGCCGCCGTTCTGCTGTTACCGTGGAACCCCGTGGTGGACTTTACGAACGCGGGCCTTTCCTCTTCTTCTCCCTCGGATCCCGAGGGCTCCTCCGGGTCCTCGACCCGGAACGCTTCGACGGCCGGGCAGGACGCCCCCTCGAAGATCACGAAGCACATCTTCGTCACCGGCGGTGTCGTCTCCTCGCTCGGCAAGGGACTCACGGCCGCGAGCCTGGGCAACCTGCTGACCGCGCGCGGGCTGCGCGTCGTCATGCAGAAGCTCGACCCGTACCTCAACGTGGACCCGGGGACGATGAACCCGTTCCAGCACGGCGAGGTCTTCGTGACCGACGACGGCGCCGAGACCGATCTCGACATCGGCCACTACGAGCGCTTCCTCGACATCAACCTGAACCAGGCCGCGAACGTCACGACCGGCCAGATCTACTCGCGGGTCATCGCGCGGGAGCGCGCCGGCGAGTACCTCGGCGACACGGTCCAGGTCATCCCGCACATCACGGACGAGATCAAGCGGCGCATGCGCCTCCAGTCGGAGGACGACCCGCAGCCGGACGTCATCATCACCGAGATCGGCGGCACCGTCGGCGACATCGAGAGCCAGCCGTTCATCGAGTCGGCCCGCCAGGTCCGCCACGAGCTCGGCCGCCGCAACGTCTTCTTCGTGCACGTCTCGCTGGTGCCCTTCATGGGCGCCTCCGGCGAGCAGAAGACCAAGCCCACCCAGCACTCCGTCGCGGCGCTGCGCTCGATCGGCATCCAGCCGGACGCGCTGGTGCTGCGGAGCGACCGGCCCGTGTCGGAGTCGAACAAGCGCAAGATCGCGCTGATGTGCGACGTCGACGAGCAGGCCGTGGTCAACGCCAAGGACGTCGCGTCGATCTACGAGATCCCGCAGATGCTCAACGAGCAGGGCCTCGACGCCTACATCATCGACCAGCTGGGCCTCCCGGCCGGCGAGGTCGTCTGGGACGGCTGGTCGCGACTGCTCGAGGCCGTGCACGAGCCCAAGCACGAGGTCACCATCGGCCTGGTCGGGAAGTACATCGACCTGCCCGACGCCTACCTCTCCGTGACGGAGGCTCTGCGGGCCGGCGGCTTCGCGCAGCAGACGAAGGTCGCCATCCGCTGGATCGCCTCCGACGGGCTCGAGGACCCCGAGGCTGCGGCCAAGGCGCTCTCCGAGCTCGACGGCATCTGCGTGCCCGGCGGCTTCGGCATCCGCGGCATCGAGGGCAAGCTCGGCGCGCTGCGCTTCGCGCGGGAGAACGGGATACCGACCCTCGGGCTCTGCCTCGGCCTGCAGTGCATGGTCATCGAGTACGCCCGCAACGAGGCCGGCCTCGAGGGGGCCTCGTCGTCGGAGTTCGACCCGGAGACGGAGTTCCCCGTCATCGCGACGATGGCCGAGCAGGTCGAGATCCTCGCGTCCGGGGACATGGGCGGCACGATGCGCCTCGGCCTCTACACGGCCGAGCTCGCCGAGGGCTCGATCGTCGCCGAGGTGTACGGCGCACCTGAGGCTGCCGAGCGCCACCGTCACCGCTACGAGGTCAACAACCGCTACCGCGACCGGATCGCCGAGGCGGGGCTCTGGTTCTCGGGCCTCTCGCCCGACGGCCACCTCGTGGAGTGCGTCGAGCTGCCCCGCGAGAAGCACCCCTACTACGTGGGCACGCAGGCGCACCCGGAGCTCCGCTCGCGCCCGAACGCCGCGCACCCGCTCTTCCGCGGTCTCGTGACCGCCGCCCTCGAGCGCCAGGAGGCCTCGCGCCTCTTCCCGGCATCGGAGGCGGGCGCCGATGAGTGAGCCGCTGTCGGACGAGCTCGTCGAGCCGGAGGTCCTGACCAGTGAGCGCGTCTTCGACGGAATGGTCTGGGGCGTCCGCGCGGAGACGTTCCGCTACGGCGGCGGCGAGCTGCGCCGGGAGTTCCTCGATCACACGGGAGCTGTCGCCGTGCTGGCCCTCGACGACGACGACCGCGTCGCCCTGATCAAGCAGTACCGTCACCCGGTCCGCACCCGCGAGTGGGAGATCCCGGCCGGCCTGCTCGACGTGGAGGGCGAGGATCCGCTGGTCGCCGCTCAGCGGGAGCTGGGCGAGGAGACGGACCTGCAGGCCGAGCGCTGGGACCTGCTCTCGGAGTTCGCCACCTCGCCGGGCGGCAGCGACGAGGTCGTCCGGATCTACCTGGCCCGCGGGCTCTCGTCCACCGGCTCCGCCTTCGACCGCGAGGCGGAGGAGGCCGACATGGAGCTGCGGTGGGTGCCGCTGGACGAGGCGGTCGAGGCGGTCCTCGCCCGCCGGGTGCAGAACCCCTCGCTGACGATCGCGGTGCTCGCGGCGCACGCGTTCCGCTCGCGCGACTGGGACGGGCTGGGCGACGCGTCCTCGCCGTGGACGCGCCACCCGCGGGTCCGCCACCCCCGGGGGTGAGCCCCCGCGCCTGCGCCGAGGCGTACCTCCGGCAGGCGAGCGTGGAGCGCGGGCTCTCGGCGCACACGCTCGCGGCCTACCGGCGCGACCTGGAGCTCTACCTCGGCTGGCTCGAGGAGCGCGGGACCGTCGATCTGGCGCAGCTCGGACGGGTCGACGTGGGGGAGTTCTCCTCCTGGCTGGCCGCACGCCCGGAGCGGCCGCTCGCGGCGAGCTCGCGCGCACGGATCCTCTCGAGCGTCCGAGGGCTGCACCGCTTCGCCCTCGAGGAGGGGGTCGTCGCGGACGACGTGGCCCGGGACGTGGTGCCGCCGAAGATCCCGATGACCCTGCCGAAGGCGGTCACGGTCGAGCAGATGGCGGCACTGCTCGACGCGGCGCGCGGCGAGGAGCTCGCGGACCTGCGGGACCGGGCCCTGCTGGAGCTGCTCTATGCGACGGGCGCGCGCATCTCGGAGGCGGTGGACCTGAACGTCGACGACGTGGTCGCCGCGGAGGTGGTGCGGCTGACGGGTAAGGGGTCCAAGCAGCGGATGGTGCCGCTCGGCCGCTTCGCCCGCGAGGCGGTCGACGAGTACCTCGTCCGTGCGCGGCCCGAGCTCTCGCGGAGGGGGCGCGCGACGCCGGCGCTCTTCCTGGGGGTCCGCGGGAGCCGCCTGTCGCGGCAGAGCGCCTGGCTGGTCATCCGCGCCGTCGCCGAGAAGGCCGGGCTGGACCGGGAGATCTCGCCGCACACCTTCCGGCACTCGTTCGCGACCCACCTGCTCGCGGGCGGTGCCGACGTCCGCGTGGTGCAGGAGCTCCTCGGGCACGCCTCGGTGGCGACGACGCAGATCTACACGCTGGTGACGGCGGACACGCTCCGGGACGTCTACACGTCCGCGCACCCGCGAGCGCGGCGCTAGAGCCGCGGCCCCGCGCGGCGGGGCGCGGCGGCCGGGGAGCGGGGCGCCGGTACACTCGTCGGAGGCCGCGCGAGAGCGCACGCCGCCACGGAAGCGAGGACGACGCAGGTGACACGCAAGACGGACGACAAGGCCGAGCTCACCGGTCTCGAAGCCCCGACGCTCGGCCCGACCGGCCGCCCCCTGCGCGACTTCCCGCTGCCGGTGGAGCTCACCGGTCACGGCCCCGCTCGGATCATCTCGCTCTGCAACCAGAAGGGCGGCGTCGGCAAGACGACGACGACCATCAACCTGGGCGCGACCCTCGCCGAGTACGGCCGCCGCGTGCTGGCCATCGACTTCGACCCGCAGGGCGCCCTCTCGGCCGGCCTCGGGGTCACGACCTACGACGCCATCACGATCTACGACCTGCTCCTCGGCACCGTGAAGGACCCGGCCGAGGCGATCCGGAGGACCCGCGTGCCGGGCCTGGACGTCATCCCGGCCAACATCGACCTCTCCGCCGCCGAGGTCCATCTCGTCAACGAGGTCGCGCGCGAGCAGATCCTCGCTCGCGTGCTCCGCAAGGTGAGCGCGGACTACGACGTCATCCTGATCGACTGCCAGCCCTCGCTGGGTCTGCTCACGGTCAACGCGCTCACCGCGAGCCACGGCGTCCTCATCCCGCTCGAGTGCGAGTTCTTCGCGCTGCGCGGCGTCGCCCTGCTGATCGAGACGATCGACAAGGTCCGCGACCGGCTCAACCCGGTGATCGAGCTCGACGGCATCCTGCCCACGATGTACGACTCCCGCACCCTGCACTCGCGTGAGGTGCTCGACCGGGTGGTCGACGCCTTCGGCGACAGCGTGCTCGAGACGGTGATCGGCCGCACGGTGAAGTTCCCGGACGCCAGCGTGTCCGGCGTCCCGATCACCCAGTTCGCGCCCGAGCACAACGCCGCGAAGGCGTACCGCAAGCTCGCCAGGGAGCTGATCTCGCGTGGCGCGGTCGCCTGAGGTCCTCCTCGAGGAGCGCGCCGCTCCCACCGGGTTCCACCTCGCGCTGACCAACTTCGAGGGTCCGTTCGACCTCCTGCTGAGCCTCATCGCGAAGCAGCAGGTCGACATCACCGAGATCGCGCTGAGCGCCGTGACGGACGAGTTCCTCTCGTACCTGCACGGGATCGACTCGCTCGAGGGGCTGGACCGCGCGTCGGAGTTCCTCGTCGTCGCCGCGACGCTCCTCGACCTGAAGATCGCCGGACTCCTGCCCCAGGGCGAGCTCGTGGACGCGGAGGACGCGGCGCTGCTGGAGGCGCGAGACCTGCTGTTCGCCCGGCTCCTGCAGTACCGGGCCTTCAAGCAGGTGTCGTCGTGGTTCGCCGAGCGGATCGCGATCGAGACCGCCCGCCACGTGCGCGACGTGCCTCTGGAGGAGGAGTACCGGTCCGCGAAGCCGGAGCTCGTCTGGACCCTGTCGCCCGCCGACTTCGCCGCCCTCGCGACCGTCGCCCTCGCTCCGCGCGAGCTGCCGACGGTGGGCCTGGACCACCTGCACGCCCCGCAGATCAGCATCCGGGAGCAGGCCGCCCACGTCGTGGCGATGCTGCGCGCCCGCGGGAGGGCCACCTTCGGCGAGCTGATCGCGGACGCCGACGAGAAAGGCGTGATCGTCGCGCGCTTCCTGGCCGTGCTCGAGCTCTACCGGCACGCCGCGATCTCGTTCGACCAGCCGGAGCCGCTCGGCGAGCTCACGCTGCGCTGGGTCGCCGAGCAGTGGAGCGATGCGAGCCTCGCCGCGCTCGGAGCCGACTATGACTCCTGACGCCGGCCCCGGGACCGTCGCGTTCGAGATCGACCGGGCGATCGAGGCGATCCTGATGGTCGCGGACGAGCCGCAGCCGCTCGCCTCCCTCGCGACCGCGCTGTCGAGGCCGATCGCCGTGGTCCGCCAGTCGATCGAGCGCCTGGTCGCCGACTACGACGGCGCCGACGGGGCGATCCGCCGGGGCTTCGAGCTGCGCGAGGTCGGTGCCGGCTGGCGGATCTACGTGCGCCGCGAGTACGACCCGGTGGTCAAGGACTTCGTCCTGACGCAGAACCCGACGCGGCTCTCGCAGGCGGCGCTCGAGACGCTCGCCGTGATCGCCTACAAGCAGCCGGTCTCGCGCGGTCAGGTCGCGCAGATCCGCGCGGTCAACGTCGACTCCGTCGCGCGCACCCTCCTCGGCCGCGGCCTCATCGCGGAGGTCGGCCACGACCCCGAGACGGGCGCGGTCCTCTACGGCACCACCGAGCAGCTGCTCGTGCACCTCGGCCTCACCTCGCTCGACGAGCTGCCGAAGATCTCCCCCCTACTGAGCGACGGAAGAGACGGATTCGATGAGCGCGCCTGACAGCGGCCCCGACGGCGAACGACTGCAGAAGGTCCTCGCGGCAGCGGGGGTCGCCTCCCGACGAGTGGTCGAGGAGATGATCGTGGCGCGGCGGATCCGCGTCAACGGCGAGGTGGCGGACGAGCTCGGCCGCCGCATCGACCCGGCGACCGACCGGATCGAGGTCGACGGGGTCGCGGTGCAGCTGGACACCTCGCGCCGCTACGTCATGCTCAACAAGCCGATCGGCGTCGTCAGCTCGCTGGCGGACGAGAACGGACGCACCGACCTCAGCCTCTACACGAAGAACTTCGAGGAGCGGCTGTTCAACGTCGGGCGCCTCGACGCCGAGACCTCGGGCCTGCTGGTGCTGACCAACGACGGCGAGCTCGCCCACGTCCTCGCGCACCCGTCGTTCGGAGTGACGAAGACCTACATCGCGAAGGTGCACGGGCAGGTGCTCCCGCAGACGATCGCGACGCTGACCTCCGGGATCGAGCTCGACGACGGACCGGTGGCCGCCGACAAGGCGCGTCTCCTCGGCCGGCCGGAGGGCCGCTCGAACGCCTCGCTCGTCGAGATCACCCTGCACTCCGGTCGCAACCGGGTCGTGCGCCGGATGATGGCGGCGGTCGGCCACCCGGTGATCGAGCTCGTCCGGCGCCAGTTCGGGCCGCTGCACCTGGGCACCCTGCGCTCGGGCGATCTGCGCGACCTGACCCGGGAGGAGCTGGGCGCGCTGCTCACGATCGCGCGGCAGGGCGGCGAGGCGGTGGCGGCCGCTCCCGCGGTCCCCTCGAAGAAGGTGAGCGCGGGTGCGCGGCGGCCCCGGCCTGACAGCGGCGAGCGCGTCGCCCCGGCGGAGCGCGGCTCGGCCGGGCGATCCTCGGATCGCGGCGGATCGTCCGGACGGTCGTCCGACCGCGGCGGCTCGGCGGGACGGTCGTCCGATCGCGGCGGCTCCTCCGCCGGCGGCGGGCGGAGCGACGGTCCTCCGCGCCGGTCCGGCGCCGACAAGCAGCGCCGCGCCGATCGCTAGGCTGTCGGGGTGAACGAGCTCCTGCACCCCGCGCCGCCCGCGATGCGGACGACCGGGACGGTGCGGGTGGTCGGCTCCGGACTGCTCGGCGCCTCCATCGGCCTCGGCCTCGCCTCCCGCGGGATCGACGTCGTCCTCGACGACGCCTCGCCCGCTAGCCTCTCCCTCGCCATCGACTACGGGGCCGGCCGCGCCGCCTCCCCCGACGACCGGCCCTCCGTCGTCGTCGTCTGCGTCCCCCCTGACGTCACCGCGAGCGTCGTCGAGCGCGAGCTCGCGGCGCACCCCGGAGCCGTCGTCACCGACGTGGCGAGCGTCAAGACCCAGCCGCTGCGCGAGCTGCGCTCCCGCGGCGTCGACCTCGCCCGCTACATCGGCTCGCACCCGATGGCCGGCCGCGAGCGCGGCGGACCGGTCGCCGCGCGGGGAGACCTCTTCGTCGGCAGACCCTGGGTGATCTGCCGCGACGGCGAGACCGCGCCCGACGCGCTCGCAAGGGTGGAGGGCCTCGCTCTCGACCTCGGCGGCACCATCGTCGAGATGGACCCGGAGGAGCACGACCTCTCGGTCGGCCTCGTCTCGCACGCCCCGCAGGTGATCTCGTCACTGCTCGGCCAGCGCCTCCTCGACGCCCCGAACGCGGCGCTCCGCCTCGCCGGGCAGGGCGTCCGCGACGTCTCGCGCCTGGCGGCCTCGGCCCCCGAGCTCTGGATGCAGATCCTGGCCGCGAACCGCGAGCACGTCGTCGCGGTGCTCGACGCCTTCCGCGACGACGTCGCCGCGGTCGCCGACGCGCTCCGCGACCTCGAGGCGCCCGGCTCGCGCCGCGTGCTCGCCGAGCACCTCGCCGCGGGCAACGCCGGAGTGGCGCGCCTGCCCGGCAAGCACGGCCAGGACCAGCGCTTCTCGACCCTGATCGTCCTCGTCGACGACTCTCCCGGAACCCTCGCGCGGCTCCTGGTGGAGATCGGCGAGGCGGGCGTCAACCTCGAGGACGTGCGCCTCGAGCACGCGCAGGGGCGTCGAGTGGGTCTCGCCGAGATCTCGGTCGTGCCCGAGGCGGTCGCGCCGCTGACCGAAGAACTGACCATACGCGGCTGGAGGATCGCCGGATGAGCACCGAGCAGAACAGGCAGGAGGGCGGCCTGAACAGGATGACGCCCGCCCGCCGGGCACAGCAGAGCATCCCGGAGGACGGGGGCGCGGCTCCCGAGCGCGAGGCGCGCTCCGAGGCCGCCGAGCAGGGCGACTTCGGCGAGTCCGTCGTGGTCGCCATCGACGGCCCGGCCGGCAGCGGCAAGTCCAGCGTGTCGAGGGCTGCCGCCCTCCGCCTCGACTTCGAGTTCCTCGACACGGGAGCGGCCTACCGCGCGCTCGCCTGGCACGGGCTCGACCGCGGCCTCGACTTCGAGGACCAGGACGCGATCGTCGACGCGCTCGACGGCTTCGACTACTCCATCGGCACCGACCCCGAGTCGTACTCGGTGTGGGTCGGTCCGACCGAGGTGACCACCGCCATCCGCGAGCCCCGGGTGACCGCGCGCGTCTCGGCCGTGGCGAAGGTCCCCGAGGTCCGTCGGAGGATCACCCTGCTGTTCCGGAGGATCATCGGCGAGACGCGTCGGGAGGGCATCATCGTCGAGGGCCGCGACATCACGACGGTCGTCGCACCGACCGCTCCGGTCCGGATCCTGCTGACGGCGAGCGAAGAGGCTAGAATGGCCAGGCGTTCGCGCGAGGTCACCACGGAATCCGCCGAGGCGACGGGTCAGGCGCTGCGGTCGAGGGACCGCGCCGACTCGCAGGTGGTCGACTTCATGAACGCCGCAGAAGGAGTCACTCTTCTCGACTCCACTCATCTCGACTTCGAGCAGACCGTCGACGCGGTCGTCGCCGAGGTCCGAACTTCGAGAGCAAGGGCCGGTCATGGCACAGGACACGCACGTCGGTGACGACGAGCTGAACTTCGGAGACGACGACCTCGTCGAGCGCCTCGGCGACCTCGACGAGCAGCTCGCCTCCTCGCGCGCGCAGGCGCTCCGCAGCGGACTCGAGGACTACGACCTCGACGAGGAGGACCTCGACCTCCTCGAGTTCGCCGGGGAGGACTCGGACGACGTCCGCTACCTCCCCGCCCTCCCGGTCGTGGCGATCGTGGGCCGCCCCAACGTCGGCAAGTCCGCGCTGGTGAACCGCATACTCGGCCGCCGCGAGGCCGTCGTCGAGGACACCCCGGGCGTCACGCGCGACCGCGTGTCCTACAAGGCGGAGTGGATCGACCGGGCGTTCACCATCGTCGACACCGGCGGCTGGGAGCCCGACGCCCGCGGCATCGACGCCTCCGTCGCCATGCAGGCCGAGATCGCCATCGACCTCGCCGACGCCGTCATCTTCGTCGTCGACGCGAACGTCGGCGCGACCGCGACCGACGAGCACGTCGTGAAGCTGCTGCGCAAGACGAAGAAGCCGGTCTTCCTCGCCGCCAACAAGGTGGACGACGCCCGCCAGGAGCCGAACGCCGCCTCGCTGTGGTCGCTCGGCCTGGGCGAGCCCCGCCCCGTCTCGGCCGTCCACGGCCGCGGCGTCGCCGACCTTCTCGACGCGGTGCTCGAGAAGCTCCCTCTGGAGTCGGCCGTCGCCAAGCGCGAGGTCGGCGGGCCGCGCCGCGTCGCGATCCTCGGCCGCCCAAACGTTGGCAAGTCCAGCCTGCTCAACAAGGCGGCGGGGGAGGAGCGGGTCGTCGTCAACGAGCTCGCCGGCACCACGCGCGACCCGGTCGACGAGCAGGTCGAGATCGCCGGCAAGGTCTGGCGCTTCGTCGACACCGCGGGCATCCGCCGCCGCGTGCACCTCCAGCAGGGCGCCGACTTCTACGCGTCGCTGCGCACCTCGACCGCGCTCGAGAAGGCCGAGGTCGCCGTCGTCGTCCTCGACGTCTCGCAGCCGATCTCGGAGCAGGACGTCCGCATCATCGACCTGGTGCTGGAGTCGGGCCGGGCGCTCGTGCTCGCCTTCAACAAGTGGGACCTCCTCGACGACGAGCGCCGCCGCTACCTCGAGCGCGAGATCGAGACCGACCTCGCCCACGTGGCGTGGGCGCCCCGCGTCAACATCTCGGCCCGCACCGGCCGCCACCTCGAGAAGCTCGTGCCGGCGCTCGAGCTCGCCCTCGAGTCGTGGGACACGCGCATCCCGACGGGCAAGTTCAACGCGTTCCTCGCCGAGCTCACCGCGGCGCACCCGCACCCCCTCCGCGGAGGCAAGCAGCCCCGCGTGCTCTTCGGCACGCAGGCCTCGTCGCGCCCGCCGACATTCGTCCTCTTCACGACCGGGTTCCTCGACCCGGGCTACCGCCGCTACATCGCGCGCCGCCTGCGCGAGATCTACGGCTTCCAGGGGTCGCCGGTGAACGTCAACATGCGCGTCCGCGAGAAGCGCGCGCGCTGAGCGCAGCCGTACCGTGTCCGGCCCGTGGGAGCTCCTCCCGCGGGCCGTCCGCGTCTCCGGGAGGAGCGGTCGTCGAGTCGAGGGGGCGGATGCTGCTGCCGAGGCGTCACGGCCGAGCGGGACAGCTCTCTCGAGAGGGAGCGAGGAGCCGCGCGGTCCGGCTTGCGGAGTTGCGGCCGCCCTCGAGCCGAGCGGTCGACTCTCTCGGCGAGCGTCTGCGCAGCGGCGCCCGACGAGGCCGGTCAGTCGCCGGTGGCGAAGGGCCACCACGGCGGCAGGAGCCGTCGGTAGGCGGCGAGGTAGCTGCCGGGATCGCGGGGCGCGGGCAGACGGAGCCACTGCTCCATCAGGCCGACGGAGCCCGCCGCGAGGAACGAGGCCGTCGCGTCCTCGAGGAAGCCGAGCGGTGCGTCCGCGGCCGGGACGTCGAGGATCCCCGTGTCGAGCGTCGCGGAGACGGCGGTGCGGAAGTGCCCTGCCAGCATCGCGCGGAGGCCCGAGTCCCCGCCGGGGGCGTCGAAGGCGCGGAGGTAGAGGTCGCGGTGGCCGTCCAGGTGGCCGAGGACGCGGGAGGTGCCCTCGCGGATGCTCGCGTCGGTCGCGGCACCGCTCCGGAGCTGCTGGAGGTAGCCCTCCCGGATCGCGTCGAGCTCGTCCTGCAGGGCGGCGCAGAGCAGCTCCGCGGCGGACGAGGCGTGGGCGTAGAAGGTGGAGCGGTTCACGCCGGCGAGATCGGTGATCTCGGAGACGGTGAGGGTGGCGACGTCGCGGCCGGTCGCGAGTTCGACGATCGCCCGGTGCAGGGCCACCTGTGATCGCTTCTGCCGCGCATCCACTGCTGACGCCTCCCGAGCTGCCGACGGCGCGTCGACCCGTGCCGACGCGTTCCGCCCAGCGAGTCTACGGGGCCCGCTCGTTTTCACTTCCGGCGTCGGCATCCGCTAAGGTAGTCGAGTTGCCCGGGCCTCGGCCCGGTCTGCCACGGGCTGTGGCGCAGCTTGGTAGCGCACTTGACTGGGGGTCAAGGGGTCGCAGGTTCAAATCCTGTCAGCCCGACGGAAAGCCCTGATGAGACCACTGGTCGTCGTCAGGGCTTCCGTCGTTTCCGGGCCTCGTCGTGACGCTGCGGACCGCTCACCGGAGCGCTGCGGCGACCTCGGCGAAAGCCACGCGACGTCGAGCGGAGCGCGCCTCCCGCTCGGCGGGATCCCGTGCCCAGAGCGCCTGTCGCGACGGATGGAAGGTGCGGATCACCGTGAGGCCGCGCTCGCGCTCGATCGCCGGGTGCCGCCTGAGGAGGCGCCGCCAGCCGTGATCGGCGTCGCCGCCCTGCAGGAGGACCACCTCGACGTCGGGGGCGAGCGCGAGCAGATGCAGGACGGTCTCGACGCCGGCGTCGAGCTGCTCGGCGTTCGGGGCCCGGTTGATGTACCAGGGGTAGGCGTTCCACGGCAGCAGGTCGGCGGGGGCGAGGCCCACCTCGTCCATCAGCCCGGCCATGAGCTCCGCCGTCGGGTCGTCGTTCTCGGTGCAGAGGAAGCCGCTTCCGATGCCGTCCTGAGTGGCGGGGCCGGGATCGCGGAGGACGCTGAGGACGCGCGCCTCCACTCCGCCGTGCAGGGGCGCGACGTAGGGCAGCCAGCCGCGTCCGTAGGGGTTCCGCAGCTCGTCGACCCAGCGGTTCACGGGAGCCACGTGCGGTGCGTAGCGCTGCTCCCACTGGGCGCGGCGGAAGGAGAGGTCGGCCATGGAGCGGGGCATGTCCGCACCCTAGAGGGTGACCGGGGCGGCGCGGCACCCTTCCTGGTCGTCGGCCGTGCCGGCGGCGTCCGGACTGAGAGGCCGGAGCGGCATGCACGGCGTCTCCCCGACCGCCCGCAAGGGCGGCGGCAGGCCGGCTCCCTAGCGTCGGTGGACGTGACCCACTCCGCTCCGCTCGCCCGCTGGTGGCGCGAACGCTGGTGGGCGCGGCTCACCCTCCTCGCGATCCTGTGCGGTTCGACGGCCCTCACCGGCTGGAATCTCGCCCGGGGCGGAGACGCCGTCTTCTACGAGGCGGCGGCACGGTCGATGTCGGAGTCGTGGCACGCGCTGGCGTTCGGAGCCTTCGATCCCGCCGCCACGGTGACGCTGGACAAGCTGGCGGGGTTCGCGGTGCCGCAGGCGCTGAGCATCCGGCTGTTCGGCATGTCGACGTCGTCGATCGCGCTGCCGCAGCTGATCGAGGGGCTGATCACGGTCGCGGCGTGCTCGGTCGTCGGGCTCCGGTGGGGCGGCCGGGGGCTCGGGCTGGTCGCGGCGGCAGCGGCGGCGAGCACGCCGATCTTCGTGTCGATGTTCGGGCACCCGATGGAGGACGGGCTGCTCACGGCGGCACTCGCCGTGGCGCTGGTGTGGTGGCAGCGCGCGGTGCTGACGGAGCGGTGGTGGCCGCTGCTGATGACCGGGCTGTCCATCGGGATCGGCTTCCAGGCGAAGATGATGCAGGCCTGGTTCGTCCTGCCGGCGCTCGTGGTGGCGACTCTCGTCGGGGTGCGCGGGTGGCGCCGAGCGCTCGCCTGTGCGGGCGGGCTCCTGGCCGTCGCGGTGGGCGCCTCGGTGGCGTGGATGGTCGCGATGCAGGCGGTGCCGGCAGGGGACCGGCCCTACATCGACGGGTCGACGGGGAACGACGTCTTCGCGATGGTGTTCGGGTTCAACGGGCTCGACCGGCTGATCCCGGGAGCGGTGCCCGGCGCCGTCGTCGCTTCCGCCCACGTGGCGACGATGGGCGGAGCAGCGGGGTCTTCGCCGGCCAAGCTGCTGCTGGCGCAGTACGCGACGCAGGTCGGCTGGCTGTATCCCGCGGCGCTCGCCGGGCTGGTGCTCGGCGCCGTGCGCTGGTGGCCGCGGCGGGGGAGGCGGGGAGGTGCCCGCGGTGCCTTCGCCCTCCTGGTCTGCCTCGCGGTGTGGCTGGTGACAGCGGCGGGCGTGCTCTCGGTGGCGACGGTGCCGCACACCGCCTACGTCGCGGCGATCGGAGTGCAGCTGGCGCTCCTCGCGGCGCTGGGCTGGGCGGAAGCGGTGCGGCTGCTCGCGTCGACCCGGGTCGTCGCGCGGCTGGTGCTGCCGCTCCTCCTCGTCGCGCAGACGGCGTGGAGCGCGGTGCTCGCCGTGGGCGGGCAGCTGCCCGCGGTGCTGGGCCTGCCGTTCGCGGCGCTCGCCGGAGCAGGGCTCGTCGTGGTCGCGGTGGCGGCCCGGTGGAGTAGGGGCGGTGCGGCGGCGAGCAGAGGCGCGGCCCGGCATCGTTCGATCGCGCTCGCAGCGGCCGTCGTGATCCTGGCAGGGCCGATCGCGTTCAGCCTCCAGGTGCTCGACGCGTCCCTCGACGGGTCGGGCGGGGACGCGCTCGTCGGCCTGCGCTTCCCGCAGAGGGCCGAGACCTCGGCTCCGTTCGCGGTCTCGTCGCCGGACGCGGTCGGCGGGCACGACTCGATGACCGCCGACGAGACCGCACTGGTCGCCGCTGCTCGTGCCGCCGGCGGCGGGGTGGACGGAGCGCCCCTGTTCCTCACCGACTCCTGGGCGATCTCGGCGCCGATCATCACGGCGACCGGCGCGAGCGTGCTCACCGACGGCGGCTACTCCGGCCAGGCGCGGGTCTTCACCGAGCAGGACGTCGCCGGGATGATCGCGGCAGGACGCACGCCTCTGCTGGTTCTGAAGAACTCGCCGCCACCGACCGAGTCGGTGCGGAAGGCCGTGGTGGCGGACGGATGCACACAGCTGCAGGAGTGGGGGCCGGCGGCGACGGAGTCGGGAGAGCACGCCTCCGCGGTCACCGGGTTCTCGTTGTGGCGGTGCGTGGCGATGCCGCACGGCTCGGCGCGCGGGGTGTCGGGTGCCGGCCAGTGACGCCGTAGGGCAGTTCTCGCCTGGACGAGATCGGCTCCCGCCGGAACGATCGCCCTCGTCCTTGCGCTCGACGGGTCAGGCCAGGCCGAGGAGGTCGAGCGTCCAGGCGTGAGCGAGGACGTTCTCCTGGTGGGACTCCTCGGGCGTCAGTCCGCTGAGGTGACCGCCCGAGGTCGCACGGAGGACGACGTGCGCGGGATCGTCGCGCTCAGCCACTGCCCGGTAGGCGCTTGCGAATTCCGCGATCGCCGACGCGTCGACTCGGGCATCGCGGAGACCGGCTCGAATCCACGCGCGCGGAAGCGGTCGGCTCCGCCCCACCATTGTGGCGATCGTCGCGAGTGGAGAGAGCCCGCTCGCGAGGATCCAGTCAGGGTCACCGAACTCCTCACGGTCGGACGCCGCCGCGGCTGCGGAGCGATCATCGAGCGCGCCGACGGGATCGAGGAAGGGATGCACGAGGTGGAGGCCACGGAGTTCTGCGGGGCGACGGAGGCAGACCGTCGCAGCGACCAGCGCGCCCGCGCTCGCCGCGGTGAGAAGGAGCCGGTGCGAGTCGATCCCTGGAAGCTCACGAAGCAACGCCAGGCAGGCGAGGAGGTCCTCGATCGGGCGCTCGCGGCCGAGGCCGGTCGCCTGCCGATGCCACTCCGGGCCGTTCTCTCCGCCCCCGCGGACATGGCAGTAGGCGATCGCGGCTCCGCGCGCGAGGAGGTCGTCCGTGAAGGGATCGAACGGCCCCTCGAGGCTGATGCCGTAGGCGCCGTAGACGTGGACGACGACGGGACAGCTGTCGGCGCCGTCAGGAGTCATCAGGGTGAGCGGGACGAGGGTGCCGTCCCGGCTCGGCGCAGTGAGTGACGTGACCTTCATCCGTTCTGTGACCTCGGTGGCGAGTGCCTTACCCGGTACAGGGGTGACGCAGTGGGCGCGGTGAGCAGGGGAGGAGACGAGCATGATCGGGTGGCGGGTGATCGGATCGACGGCGGGAACAAGGGTCCCGGCCGCCGGCGCGAGCCAGAGCGCGTCTGCCCCGCCGCCGGGCAGCCACACCGCTCTCCTGCCGGACGACCGACCGAGTACGAAGAGCTCACCCTGGGCCTCCTGCAGGTGCTCCGCCTGAAGGGCCTTCGGAACGGGAACCTCGAGAGGACGCGTCGAGCCGGTCATCCGGACGACTCCGTGCCGTCGATACAGGACCGCGAGGCCGCCCCTGCAGGCGGAGACATCCGCGTTCTCCGTGCCGAGGTCGAGGCGACGGCACGTCGGGGGACTGCTCTCCTCTCCGGTCAGCACCCAGTACCGGGAGTCGCGCGCCCCTCTCGATGCGAGTACGGCGATCGCCCCGGCGACGCTGCGCAGATCGAGCCTCCGAGCCTGATCGGGCTCTTCGAGCAGCACGTGGGGAGTCGTCAGGCTGCGATGCCACCAGACCGCCTGCCAGGGCCGACCCGCGTCGTTCCGCCTTATCCAGAGGAATCCGTCCGAGAACGATCGGATGCGCGGGGAGACGGGGCGCTCGTCCTGAACGATCTCGACGGCTCCGCTCCTGGTCGCGACGGCGACGCGGATGCGGTGATGCTCATCACCGTCCTGATCGCTCACAAGTGCGAAAGCGGCGGCGCCCGGCGAGAGCACCAGAGACTCCTGCGGTGCGATGACGAGGGTGTGCTGCACGGGGCGCCCGTCGGGATCCCGGAGGAGCACCTGCCGGGGGCCTGTCGGCTCCGCGGCTGCGCTCGACGGCTGCAGAGCTGCGAGATGTCGCAGCCGTCCGGCGATCGCAGAAACCCGAGGCGGCAGTGCGTCGCGACCCGTGATCACGTCAGACACCCTGCTCACGCAATACCGGTCCAGGGGGACGGCGAAGCCGAGCCTGCGCGGGAATCAGGAGGATCAGCGAGAGCACGATCCACGAGCCGATGAGGCCGAGAACGACGCTCGGGACCGGCCAGATCACTACCCCTTCGCCCAGTGCTGCGTGACTGACGAGCCAGCAGACCGCGCCGGTGGCGGCGACGGGTGCGGCAGCTGCTGTGGAAGCGGCGAGGGACATCGCGAGGCTCTCGGAGACGACGAGCCCGATGATCTGTCGGCGCTGCAGGCCCGCTGCCTGGAGCAGGGCGATCTCGCGCTCGCGGTTCTGCGCAGAGAGAGCGACGACAGTGGCGCTGGTGGCGAGCATCGACACGGCTACGACTGCGACGATCGTCAGAACATCGGTGAGATCGGCGCGGGTCCCGGGCCGGACCGCCGTCGTCATGGCGACGACGGACTGCACCGCGCACAGGAGCACGGCGATCGCCCCCAGCCCTGCCGTGAGCGGCGCGATCGTGGCGGTGCTGACCTGCACCCGGGCTGCTGCCGCGCGGATTCCGAGAGCCGCGACGACGAGACCCGATCGGGCGGAGAGCGCGTGCAGAGCGCGGAAGACGAGCGCGATCACCTCCGGGCAGAGGAGGTAGACGGCCACGAGGACGCTGCCTCCTACGTCGACGGCCAGGTTGAACATCGGCGCCGGTCCGGTCGCTCCGAGTTCTCGAGCAGAGGCGGATGCCGTGACAAGGCCGGAGGCGATGAGGAGGAGGGCGATGCCGCAGCCGATCCGCACCGCGCGCATCGCCGTACCCGGTCGACCGCTCCCGACTTCACGCAGCGCGGCGCTCGGCGGCGTGCGGGCGGCGCGGCGCGCGGGCAGGACTCCGCCCGCCAGAGCGGTGAGCGTGCCGAGCGCCAGCGTGACCACCGGAGCCCAGGGCGCGAGCGAGAAGCTCGGAAGATCGACCTCGGACGAGACGGCACCGTTGAATGCGGGAACCGCCCAGAACGCCAGCAGTGTCGAGAGGAGCGCTCCGATGCCGGCGCCGAGGAGACTCGCGATGCCGAGCACGAGGAGAGTGACGACGAACACCTGGGCTCGGGAGGCGCCCAGCAGGAGCCAGAGCGCGTGCGTGCGTCCTGTGGCCAGAACGCTCGCTCGGCCGACGATCGTCAGGGCGACCCAGCCGACGAGCGCCACGACAGTGTAGATCGTGATCGAGAGGATCCGGAACTCCCCGAGCGCGACGCCGGCCTCCGTGACAGCGGCGGTGAATGCGGGGTCGCCGGTCCAGGCGAACTGCTGAACGCACAACCCGATCAGCGTCGCCATCAGGGCGACCACAGCGATCGCGGGAGACCATCGGCGCCACTCGTCGGCGAACAGGCGTACGACGTAACGGGACACGAGTCAGGCCCCGGCCTCTTCGAGGATGCTCAGCAGCTCATGGCTGGTGCAGCGTCCGGTCGTCCGCACGGTCCGACCATCGTGCATCACCACGACCGTGTCCGCGAGGGCTGCGGCGTCGAGATCGTGCGTGACCATCACGATCATCTGGCCCTCGTCCGCCATCGTCCTCAGAGTCGACAGGACGACCCGCGAGCTCTGCGAGTCGAGGGCGCCGGTCGGCTCGTCGGCGAAGACGATGCCGGGCCGCCGTGCAAGGGCGCGGCAGAGAGCGGTCCTCTGTTGCTCACCTCCCGAGAGCGTTCGCGCCGGCGCACGGCGCCGGTCGCGCAGGCCGAACGATTCCACGAGTCCACCGATCAGGTCGTGCGGCACGGGTGATCGGTCGAGCCTGAAGGGGAGCGCGATGTTCTCCTCGACATCGAGGAAGGGCACGAGGTTGTACTGCTGGAACACGAACCCGATCTGGGCGCGGAGCATGCGAGCGCGATCGGCCGCTGACAGCCTGTTCACGTCCCGGCCGTTGACCTCGACGACGCCGGACGTCGGCCGGTCCAGTCCGCTGAGGCACATCAGGAGAGAGGACTTGCCGGAGCCGGAGCGGCCGACGACAGCGGTGAGCCCGCCCCCTTCCAGATCGATGTCGCAGCCCCGCAGGACGGTCGTCCGCTGCCGGCCTACGGTGATGACCTGCTCGACGGCTCGAGCCTGGAGGGTGGGGATCATGAGCGTTTCTCCTCGACGAAGGTGGGGACGTCTTACTCGTGAGACGCCCGCGATCCACGTCATGCTGGATCGCTGGCGCCCGGTAGCGACTATCAGCAGTTGCCCCACGTGATCGAGCTGGGCCAGCCCGGGCACGGCGAGATGACGCTGAAGGTGCTGACGCGCGCGGCGTCGTGCGCGTCGGCCTCACCTTCGAGGGTCTGGAAATCGAGGATCCGGTTCATGTGATCACCTCCTCTCCTCGTCTCGGGCCGACTCGGTCAGAGTCCGAACGGCAGGGCGGAGCGTCCGGTCTCGAGCTCGTCGAGCGCTGCGAGCACTCCGAGCGAGCCGGTCAGGTAGTCCGACGAGAGTCGGAGGTTCTGGTTGCCGCGGAAGAAGACGCCGGTGTCGTCGAGCACGGCGTGCAGGCGCAGCGACCGGACGTGCGAGCGGAGGACCTCCTCGAGTTCCGCGCTCGGGCGGTGCAGTACGCGGCGGCGGAGGTAGACGAGGAATCCGGACAGACCGTGGGCGAGTGAGGCCTGCGCGCACTGCTGGTAGGACGCGGCGGCGTCGATGGACGCGAGGGGATCGGCGAAGAGCTCCTCGCCCGTGACCCGCCGCAGCTCCAGGATCGCCAGGCCGGGCCCGGTCGAGCCGATCCCCAGGTAAGGAAGAGTCCTCCATCCCTCATCGAACTCGAGAGTGTTGTTCCGGGTGATCGCACAGCGCGCCAGATCGGCGTCGACGGCTCGTATCGCGAGCGTGATGTACAAGTCGTCGCCAGTGGCTTCGTGGAGTCGGGCGAACAGGATCGCGGCCGCAGACCATCCGTGCAGGAGGCCGACGGAGGCTCCTCGGACG
Source organism: Rathayibacter sp. AY1F2 (assembly GCF_002930885.1). Lineage (NCBI taxonomy): Bacteria > Bacillati > Actinomycetota > Actinomycetes > Micrococcales > Microbacteriaceae > Rathayibacter > Rathayibacter sp. AY1F2. The sequence goes on from NZ_PSVG01000011.1 coordinate 22,766, forward strand.
TCCTCATCGAGCAGCGTGGTGAGATGGTGGGCCGCCTCCGACGGGTCCCCTCCGTCTGCGAGCTCGGCGAGCCCTGCACCGGCCCACCCCGACCACAGCGTCGGACCTGAAGGGGCGGCCGAGGGCCTGCGGTCGAGGACCTCGAGTGTGCGCGCGAGTCCTGCCTGGCGAGCCGCGTAGCGAATTCCCTCGCGTCCGCAGAGACCACGCGACCGCACCTGGGCCACGCGAGCGGCGAGCCAGTGATCGGCGGCCTCGAGGTCGACATCTCCGGATCGTCCTAAGACAGCGACGACTCCAGCCGCGCCGTAGGGGAATCCGGCACGGTGGTCCGCGCTGTCGCGGGCGAGGACAGGGATGTCTCCGGGAACGACCGGCGAGTCGTCCGTCCACTGAAGCACCGATGCGACACCGCGGGCGATCTGGCCGCGCAGCTGGTCGTCCGAGAGGGCGGCGAGTCGACCGACGTCTTCGTCGATCGACCTCTGACCGGAGGCGGGGAGTACGTCGAGGGTGGAGGTCCTGATCGACCGCAGCACGGCGGGCGGAACCGCGAGATCGTCTGCGGCTGCTCGGAGGAGCTGCTCGATCTTCGCGACGTTGCCCTGGTCGGCGATCGTCGCTTGGGGGAAGAGGAGATCGAGTTCGAGGATGCCGAGCGACCACTCGTCCGCTTCCGTCCCCTTCAGGCCTTCCAGGGGCTCGTAGCCGGGCGCTCCCTGGCGACAACGCCACTCCGGATCCATTCGATGCGCGAACTCGAAGTCGAGGAAGCACGGGTGCGTGCCGTTCCGCATGATGACGTTCTTCGGGTGGATGTCGCCGAGCAGCCATCCTGCGCGGTGCACGGAGGCGAGAGCGGCGTCGAGGCGAGCGACGGTCGTGGTCAGCCAGGAGGTGTATGCAGGGTCACCGACGCGCCACGGTGCTGGTCGGAGCAGCGGAGTCCTCGTCATCCATTCGCGCTTCAGATCGTTCCCCTCGATGCACTCCATGACCAGGTATCGGTGCTCCCAGGCCGTGAAGGATCCGTAGAAGACGGGTACGCAGTCCAGGGACTGCAGATCGACGAGCACCTCCTCCTCATGAGCCAGGCGAGTCACGGCGTCGACTCCGTCGGCGTCCAACCCGGCGTGCGGGCGCGCCTCCTTGAGGACCACGATCGTCCCGATCGGCACGAATTCGTCGGTCGTCGCTTCAGCGAGATAGACACCACCACCGTTCGAGAAGTGCAGCGCTGAGAGCATCGTGAAGCCGAAGGCGACCTCTTCCTCGTTCTCCGCCCCGACAGTGACGGACTCCGGTAGTGAAGCCCACGGGGGAGGTGTGAACGTCGGCCGCCGGACGTCCTCCACCTCGTTCCCGTCCGCGTCGAGCACCGTCGAGACGAAGCCGCTCTCCGTCTCGGACGGGACGAAGGCGCCGTAACGGAAGTGCACAGGCCCGGACTTCCACCGCCGGTCGGACAGTACGTACGGGCCTCTGAACCCGCGAAGACGGACGTCGAGGTCCTCCAGCGCTCGGGCGAACTCGTCGTCCGAACCGGGATACACGGTGATGAACTTCCCAGCTCCCGCTCGATCGGCGTACTTGCCGTTCTGCATCAGAAGGTGAGAGGTGGTCGAGAGATGCTTGAAAGGCAGTCGGGAGGCGAAGCAGTAGCGTGCAGCAGCGGCGAGGACCTTCTCCGCGTCATCGAGTGTCGACGAGAGGTGGAGCTTCCATCCCTGACGAGGGAGGAGGCAACCGTCCGGCATCCAGTTCCGCCACGGCCGCGACTCCCTCACCTGCCAGTCCTCCGGAGCGAAGGACGCGACGTCGAAGGCGTCGCCATCGATGTCGTCCCCCTCCTCGGCGACCGCGTAGAACGGGTTGCCCGGGCGGCAGTACCGGAGATATTCGAGGTCGAGCGGCATCGCTTCCCTTTCCTGTCCGACTTGTCTCGCGGTGCGGGATGCGGCTCCCGGCGCTGACTTCGAGGCTAGGAAGGTCCGCAGTCGACCACCTCCCGCCGAAGTCACGGATGAGGATGACCGGAGTCACGGTGAGGGCGTGACTGCGGTCACGGGTCGGCATCCCGGAGTCGGAGCTACAGTTGTCGACATGGGCTCAACTCCGGAGACGGCGGCGGAGATCTCCGCGCCGTCAGCGGCAGGACACGAGCGGGTCGCGGTCGCGCCGTCCCTGTCGAGCACCGTGGACAGGACCGTCATCGCACTTCAGGCGATCGCCCTGTGCTGCCTCGTCCTGGCAGGGATCCTGGGCGTCGTGGACTCCGCGCAGAGAGGCACGGGTGCAGCGGTCGCGGTCACATGGCTCGCGCTGGTGCCTGTGATCGCCGGGCTCTGGGCCGTCCGGCCCCGACTGATCCGAGCGGGACACGGGGTCGCCGTGACGACGGTGTCCATCGTCGCGGCGACGCCGGTCGTCGTCTTCGGCCGGCTCGATTTCACGATCCCGGTCCTCCTCCTCGTCGTGGCGTTCGCGGTGGTCGACGTCTCGCTCCGCGCAGGGGCGCACGCGATGATCTGGATCGCCTCCGTCGGACTGGCCCTCCATGTCGGGGGCGCCGTCGGCTCGGGGAGGGCGCTGCTCTCCGGAGTGCTCGACGGTCTGCTCAACGTGGTGCCCGTGGCCGTGCTGATGTGCTTCGGGATCGCCCTGGGACTCTCTCTTCGCGGCTTCGAGAGCGAGCGATCCGCCGACCAGCGTGTGATCAGGCGGTTGCATCGCGCCTCCGAGACGGAGAAGGAGCTGCTGCTGTCGGACGAGCGCGCCCGGAGCGCACGCGAGCTCCACGACGGCCTCGGGTACAAGCTGACCCTCGTCTCGATGAGTCTCGAGCTCGCTGATCGCCTGCGCTCCGCCGATGCCGAGCAGGCGTGGGCCGAGGTCCGCACCGCCCGATCCACGTCGAGCGAGGCTCTCGCGGACATGCGGATGTGGGTACGAGCGCTCAGTCCCTTCCGGGACGCGGGCGCCCGCGGCCTGGCTGCGCTGGAGTTGATCGCGGAGTCCTTCCGCGGCACGGGCGTGACCGTGGATGTGGTCGGCGACGAGGCGTCGGACCGTGTGCTCACCAGCGACGATGAGACCGCGCTCGTCGTCTACCGAGGCGTGCAGGAAGGGCTGACGAACGCTCTGCGGCACGGCGCTGCCCGCAGAGTCCGCATCGATATCGAGACGGACGACGTCCGGCTCGAGCTCTCGCTGCTCAGCGACATCGGCGCGGGAAGGAGCAACGGGATCAGCGACGGCGAGCCTGTGCTGGGGTTCGGGCTGCGCGGCCTCGACGATCGCGCGACGGCTCGCGGAGGTCGGTTGACGGCGCGGCGCATCGGCGACCGGTTCCTCCTGCGCCTCTCGATCCCTCTCGGAGGCGCCGACGGGGAACGGGAGAGCCGCGCCTCGTGACGGAGACGACACCGAGGCGAGTGCTGCTGGTGGAGGACCAGCAGATGATCCGCCGTGGGCTGGTCATGCTCCTCTCGACGGTCGAGGGTGTCGTGGTCTCGGCCCAGGCCGAGAACGGACAGGCTGCTCTGCACATTCTGCGCACGACGGAGGTGGACGTCGTCGTCACCGACGCGCGGATGCCGGTCATGGGCGGCGTGGAGCTCGCCGCCGAGTGTGCGCAGCTCCATCCGCGTCTGCCCGTCCTCCTTCTGACGACCTTCGACGACGACGCGCTCGTGCAGGCGGCCCTCTCGGCCGGCGCTTCCGGATTCCTCCTGAAGGACACCTCGGTGGAGGGTCTCGTCGTGGCCCTCGACGCGGTGATCGCCGGCGGGATGGTGATCGATCCGCGCGTCGCCCGGCCGGCCGTCCAGCCGGGTCGCACCGGCGAGAGCCCGCTGACGCTGCTCACGCGGAGCGAGCGGGTGGTCGCCGAGCTGGTGGCCGAAGGGCGGAACAACAGGGAGATCGCGGCCGCCCTCGTGCTCGCCGAGGGCACCGTGAAGAACCACGTCTCGGCGCTGCTGCGCAAGCTCGGCCTCCGCGACCGCACCGCCCTCGCGCTCACGCTCTACAAAGGCTTCCGCCCCGACGGCGCCTGAAGGCGCTGGTCGGATTGCGGCCCAGGCGCGGCCGTCCTCGGGCGCCCGACCCGCCGCCTATCCTTGAGGGCGATGTCGAACTCCCGCGCCGAGGCCGCCTACCTGCGCTCCCTCGGCGCCTTCCGGACGCCGACCCTGGATCTCCTCCACGGCCGGTACGCCCCGTTCGTCGTCGCCGCCCTGTCGCTCGTGTTCACCGTCGACCGGCAGGCCGTGGCGGTCGCCGACGCGCACGCCGAGGTGGGGGAGCTGCTCGAGGAGCTGCGCTCGGCCGGGTACGACGAGGGCGAGCGCGCTCTGCCGAGCGGCACGGCGCGCGAGGTGTGCCGCTACTGGGTCCGCGTCGGCTGGCTCGTGCCGCAGATCGAGGGCGAGGCCGAGGTCTACCGGCTGAGCGCCCACGCCGTGAGCGCCCTCGAGATCACCGGGCGCACCGGAGGTGGACGCACGCGCGTCTCGAACTCGCGGGTGCGCACCCTGCTGGAGGCGGTCGAGCGGCTGGCCGCGGACGTCGATCCCGACCCGGAGGCCCGCCTCTCGCGGCTCCGCGAGGAGCGGGCGCGCCTGGACGCCGAGATCGCCGCACTCGAGGAGGGCGCCGGTCTCGAGCCGGCCGACGACGAGCAGCTCCTGGAGGAGGCCGAGAACGTGGTGCACCTCGCCCGCGAGCTGCCGGCCGACTTCGCGCGGGTGGCGGAGTCGATCAAGGCGATGCAGCGCGACGTGGTCGCGGACCTGCGCCGCGACGTCCGCCCGACCGGCGAGGTGCTGCGGGAGTACCTCGAGCGAGGTCAGCACGTGATGCAGGCCACCAGCGAGGGCCGTGCGTTCGCCGGAGCCCTCCGCCTCCTGGGCGACCCCGAGCGGATCGACGCGCTCGCCGATCAGCTGCACACCGTGCTCGTGCAGCCGTTCTCCCGCCTGATGGACCCCGCCCAGCGCGCGGAGCTGGCCGCGATCGGCCGCCGGGTGGAGCTGGGCGTGCAGGAGGTCCTGACCGCGCAGCGCCGCGCGTCCCACGTCATCACGGGCCAGGTCCGCACCCACGACCCGGCTCGCGACCGCCAGGTGGACGAGCTGCTGCGCGACGTGATGGCGGGGCTCCAGGAGTGGACGGGCGGGATTTCGCCGGACGCGCCGGTCGCGCCGCTGCGGCACCTGCCCGTCGCCGGGATCGGCCACCTGCGCCAGACCCTGGGAGACGTGCGTCCGGCCGGCGGGCCGGCGCCCCTGGCCGGAGACGACGGCGACGCCGAGTTCGTCGGCGACGACAGCCGGGCCTGGGGCGGTCCCCGCTACGCGGAGCTGGAGGCCTACGTGGCGGAGCTCGGCGACGAGTTCGATCTGGCGGACGCGTTCAGCGCGGCTCCGGAGGACACGCGACGGCCCGTCGACCTGCTCGGGCTGCTCGAGATCGCGCACCGGACGGGCCTCGTCGACCGCGAGGGCTACTCCGTCGTGAGCACGCGCCGACCCGACGGGACCGTGCGCCGCTTCGCCTTCGGATCCGTGACCGCCCGCACCGAGGAGGAGACCGACGATGAGTGACACCCTGGCGACCGACGGGACCGCCGCCGATCCGTTCATCGCGCCCGTGTCGATGGAGGAGGACCCCGACGAGCTCTTCCCCGGCGACCGCGGCGTCCTCGACACCGAGGTGCGCCGGGTGCTCGTGCACGTGCTGCAGCGCCGCTTCCTCCTCGCCGACCGCCACCGCGAGCAGTGGGCCGTGCTCCAGGAGCACCGGCAGCTGATCGAGTCGCGGCTGAACGACCTGTTCGTGCGGCTCGTCGTCGACCACGAGCGCGGGGTCGCCTACAAGCAGCAGGTGCGCTCCGACGAGGTGGAGATGCCGGTGCTGCTGCGCGACCTCCCCTACACCCGCGCCGAGACGCTGGTGCTGGTGCACCTGCGCACGGTCCATCAGCGGGAGTCGGCGGCCGGCGAGGCGTCGGCGCGCGTGGACGTCGAGGAGGTCGAGCAGACGGTGCTCAGCTACTTCGCGGACGCCGAGCGCGACACAGCCCGCCGGCAGCGCATGGTCCGCAAGGCGCTGGAGCGGCTCGGGCGCGACGGCATCGTCGACGAGGAGTCCGCAGGGCGGTACCGGATCAGCTCGATCGTGGAGATCGTGCTGAGCGCGCCGAAGCTGCGGGAGCTGAGCGACTGGCTGCGCGGGCGGGCGGGCGAAGACGCTTCCTCGGTGGTCGCAGAAGCGGCGCCCGCCGAGGAGCCCGGCTCGGACGATCCGGAGGAGGCGGACGACGACGCGCTCGAGGACGACGGCCTCGACGAGGACGCGGACCCGCCCACGGACGGCGTCCTGCCCGGAGTCGATGTCGCGGACGACGAGCCGCTGGACGACGAGCCGCTGGACGACGAGCCGACCGACGACGACACCCCCGACCCGGAGGACGACCCCCGATGACGATGCTCGACACCCTCTTCGGCCTGATCCCCGCCGCCTCCCGCGGTCAGCAGTGGCTCGCCGAGGACCTGCAGCTGGTCAACTGGGGCGGCTACGACGGCGCCCACCGGGTCCGCTTCTCGCCCGGCGCCACGCTCCTCTGCGGCGGCTCCGGCTCCGGCAAGTCCACGCTGATGGACGCCTACATCGCCCTGATGATGCCGCACACCACGCCGTTCAACGGCGCCTCGAACGGCGGAGTGACGGGCCGTCCGCGCGGCGAGGACCAGCGCAACATCCTCTCCTACGCGCGCGGCAAGCTCGACGAGTCGCGCACGGACGAGGGCACGACCATGCGCGTCCTGCGCGGCGACGGAGTCGACACCTGGACCGCCGTCGCGATGACCTGGGTCGACCACGACGGCTCGCGCTTCAGCGCGGTCCGCGCCTGGTACGTCCCGGCCGGCTCCCGGGTGCTCGAGGAGACCGTGCGGATCCGCGCGAGCGCCGAGGGCCCGGTCGACTTCGCCGCGCTCGACCGGGCGGCGGCGCACCGCTTCTCCGACGCGTCGCTGCGCGCGGCGGGCCTGGATCCGCTCGGCACCGACCGCGAGTTCTCGGCGCGTCTGCACGCGGTGCTCGGCATCGGAGCGGCGGGAGCCGGATCGAAGGCGATGAGCCTGCTCGCCCGCATCCAGGCCGGTCAGCAGATCACGACCGTCGACGACCTCTACAAGCGGCTCGTGCTCGAGGAGCCCGAGACCCTGGCCTCCGCCGACGCGGTCGTCGCCCACTTCGACGAGCTCGAGAGCACCCGGCAGCGGATGCTCACCGCGCGCCAGCAGGTCGCGGCACTCGAGCCGTTGCGGGGCCTGCGCCTGCGCATCGCCGCGTCCGCGGAGCGCGTGCGCCTCATCGACGCGCTCGGGGAGTTCGACGCCCCGGTGTCGCCGGCGGCCCTGTGGCGCGCTGAGCAGCGCCTCGGCCTGCTGCGCGACGTCGAGGTCGAGCTGCGCGAGCGCACCCGCGCCGTCGACGCCGTGCTCCGCGAGAAGCGGGCCCTCGCCGAGGCGGCGGAGTCGGAGCGGGACGGGCTCGCCGAGGTGCTGCGGGCCTCCGGCGGCGACCGCCTCGAGACGGCCCAGCGCGAGCTCCGCGAGGTGGAGCGGCGGCTGGGCGCGGCGCGCGAGAACCGCGCCCGGCTCGAGGAGGACCTGCGCGCTCTCGGCGAGCCGGAGACCACCCGCGAGCGGTTCGAGGCGGTGCTCGCCCGGGCGGCGAGCGCGGCCGACGCCAAGCGCAGCACCCGTGCGGCCTGGTCGGACGCGGTCGCCGAGCGGAAGGCCGCGGCGGGCGATCTCGCCGAGCTCGAGGCGGAGCAGCGCTCGGCCTCGGACCGTCGGGACAGCATCCCCCGGCCTCTGCACGAGGCGCGCGAGCGGGTCGCGGAGGCAGCCGGCCTCACCGCCGACGACCTGCCCTTCGTCGGCGAGCTGGTCGAGGTGCGTGCCGAGTTCGAGCCCTGGCGCGAGGCGTTCACGCTCGCCCTCGGCGGCTTCGCGACGACGCTGATGATCGACTCCGCCCACCTCGACCGCTTCCGCCGCGCCATCGACTCCGTCCGGCTCCCGGTCCGGCTCCGCTACGAGGGCGTGGAGACCGGGCTCGAGGAGGTGCGGGGCCTCGACCCGCAGACGCTGCCCGGGCGCCTCGACTACCGCGCCACCGCCTTCACCGGCTGGCTGCAGGACCGGCTCGAGGACCGCTTCGGCTACGTGTGCGTCGACAGCGCTGCGGAGCTCGGGCGCCACCGGCTCGCCCTGACCCTCACCGGTCAGCTCTCGCAGGGGCAGCGCGGTGCGCACGGCGGCCACGGCGCCGCGAACGTCCTCGGCTTCTCCAACACCGGTCGTCTCCGCGAGCTGAACGCCCTGGTCGAGGCGGCCCGGGCCCGCAGCGCGGCGGCCGTCTCGGCGGCGTCGGCGGCGGAGGAGGCCCTCGATGCGCTCGACGACCGGATGACGCGCCACGCCCGCCTCGCGCTGGTGAGCTGGGAGACGGTCGACGTCGAGTCGCTGCTCGCCGAGCAGGAGCGCTGGGAGGCGGTCGGCGCCGAGGCGGCGGAGGCGAACCCCGAGCTCGCCGGGCTGCAGGAGCAGATCGACGGGCTGCGCGGCCGCCTCGAGCGCCTCCGCCAGGAAATCGCGCGCGCCGGTGTGGAGCGCGAGCGGATCGAGGCGGAGTGGGCCGTCGTGGTCGACGACGTCGACGCGAGCCAGGCGGTTCTCGATGCGGCGGAGCAGGCAGGACGCGAGCTCGACGACGACCAGCGCGCCTTCCTCGACGCCCGGTTCACGCTGACCGAGGCCGCGGCGTCCGGCAGCGCCTCGGACGTCCTGGTCCGCTTCGACGCAGCGCTCGCCACGGCAGCGCAGCGACTGGCGGAGGACCGCCGCTCCGCGGCCGAGGCGCACGAGCAGCAGCGCGAGAGCGCCGGCCGGATCATGGCCGGCTTCCTCGACCGCTGGCCGAACCCCAACCTGCTCGCGGACCCCGAGGCGTCCGCGGGCGACTTCGAGCGGCTGCTCGACGCCCTCGAGACCAGCGGCCTGCACCGGCTCGAGACCGAGTGGCGCGACAGCCTGCTCACGCTCTCCGGCAACGACCTCACGAGCTTCGACTCCACGCTCGGCCGCTCACTGCGGGAGATCCGCGAGCGGATCGAGCCGATCAACGTGATCATGCAGGATCTGCCGTTCTACGACGACGGCCACCGTCTGCAGATCACGACGCGCGAGAACCAGTCGGAGGTGCGCCGTCGCTTCCGCCGCGAGCTCCGCGAGGTGCGCGCGCAGATCCAGGCCGTGTCCGCGGAGGAGGAGCGCGAGCAGGTCTACCGGCGGATGTCCCGGCTCATCCAGCGGCTGCGGCGCACCGCGCCCGACTTCGGCGACCTCGTCGACGTCCGCAACCACGTCCGGGTCAGCGCCGAGCGCGTGGACGCCGTCACCCGAGCGCACGTGGCGCTGTACGACCACATCGGCGAGAAGTCCGGCGGGGAGTCGCAGGAGCTGATCGCCTTCATCGTCGGAGCGGCGCTGCGCTACCAGCTCGGCGACGCGGGAGCCGACCGCCCCCGGTACGCCCCGGTCTTCATGGACGAGGCGCTGATCAAGGCCGACGCCCACTTCACCAAGCGGGCGATCGGTGCGTGGCGCGGTCTCGGCTTCCAGCTCGTGATCGGCGCCCCGAACGACAAGTACAGCGCGATCGAGCCGCACGTCGAGGTGGAGTACGACATCCTCAAGGACACGCGCGGACGCTCCTGGGCCAGGCCGAAGGTGGGCCTGGCCCCCTAGGGCTTCGTGCCGATCTTCGCGTGGCTGCGCGAGTAGGCGAAGTAGATCGCGAAGCCCACGGCCAGCCAGATCAGGAAGCGCAGCCAGGTCTCGATCGAGAGGTTGAGCATCAGGTAGGTGCAGATCAGGGCCGAGAGCAGCGGGAGCCACGGGTTCAGCGGGACCCGGAAGCCGCGCTTCAGGTCGGGCCGCTTGCGGCGCAGCACCACGACGCCGACCGAGACCAGCACGAACGCCGAGAGCGTTCCGATGTTGACCATCTCCTCGAGCACGCCGATCGGAGTGAGCCCGGCGAGCAGCGCGACGACGATGGTCACGACCACGGAGGTGAACCACGGCGTGCGCAGGCGCGGGTGGACGGTGGCCAGGCGCCGGGGGAGGAGCCCGTCGCGCGCCATCGCGAAGATGATGCGCGTCGCTCCGATCAGCAGCGTCAGCACGACGGTGGTCAGACCGGCGACGGCGCCGGCCGAGATGACCGTCGCCATCCAGGTCTGCCCGTGGTAGGCGAACGCATTGGCGAGCGCGGCCGACGGGTCGAGCTCGCGGTAGGGGACCATGCCGGTCACGACGAGGGCGACGGCGCAGTACAGGACCGTGCAGATGATCAGCGAGGCGATGATGCCGATGGGCAGGTCGCGCTGGGGGCGGCGGGTCTCCTCCGCGGTCGTCGCGACGACGTCGAACCCGATGTAGGCGAAGAACACCAGGGAGGCGCCGGCGATGATGCCGCCGACGCCGAACGTGGCCGGCTCGATGCCCGAGAGGAACTGGAGCAGCGGCTGGGTCAGACCGGACGCGGACTGCGAGGGCTCGGCGGCGGGGACGAACGGGGTGTAGTTGGCGGTGTTCACGAACTGCAGGCCCGCGATGATGACGAACAGGACGATGAACAGCTTGATCGCGACGAGCACCAGGTTGACGCGCAGCGATTCCTTGATCCCGAAGGTCATCAGCGCGCCGAGCGCGAGGACGAGCAGGATCGCCGGCACGTCGACCACGCCGCCGTAGGTGAGCGCCGGCGGGAGGGTCACTCCCAGCTGCTGCAGCAGCGACCCGAGGTACGCGCTCCACCCCTGCGCGACCACGCTCGCTCCGAGGAACAGCTCGAGGATCAGGTCCCAGCCGATGATCCAGGCGAAGAGCTCGCCGAGGGAGGCGTAGGAGAAGGTGTAGGCGGAGCCCGACACCGGGACCGTGGAGGCGAACTCGGCGTAGCACATGGCCGCGAGGGCGCAGGCGAATGCGGCGACGACGAAGCTCAGGACGATCGCCGGTCCGGCGATGTCGTGGGCGGCGCGGCCGGTGAGGGTGAAGATGCCGGCGCCGATGACGACTCCGACGCCGAAGACCGTGAGATCGAGCGCGGTCAGCGACTTCTTGAGCTTGTACTCGGGCTCATCGGTGTCGGCGATCGACTGCTCGACGGACTTGGTGCGGAGGAGGCTCACGGTGGTTCTCTCTGTGGGCTGCGGGGTGGAGGCGCGAGGGCCACTGGGGAGGATAGCGGGGCGGGCGCCTCTGCCGCGCCGGGCGTCGCGCGAGTACGCTTCCCGGCCATGAGCAGGATCTTCTCCGTGGCGTTCGCCGACGTGCACCCCCTCTACGTGGCGAAGGCGGAGCGCAAGGGCCGGACGAGGGAGGAGGTCGACGAGGCGGTCCGCTGGCTCACCGGCTTCTCGGACGAGGAGCTGGCCCGGCACCTCGAGAGCAGGACGACCTTCGAGGAGTTCTTCGCGGCGGCGCGCCTGCCTCCGCAGGCCTCGGCGATCACAGGGATGATCTGCGGCGTGCGGGTCGAGACGATCGAGGATCCGCTGATGCAGCGCATCCGGTACCTCGACAAGCTGATCGACGAGATCGCGAAGGGACGGCCGATGGCGAAGGTGCTGCGGGCTCCCGCGGCCGGCTGAGCCGCCGGCCCCGAGCGCTCCTCCACAGGCGCCGATTCGCTCCGGTTCTCCCCGGTCGGGGCCGGCGGGATCTCGCGCCGCCGGCGACGCGAGCAGGGTGTCGGACATGACATCCACACAGCGAACCCCTGCTCTTCCGTCCCGCCGCCGCGATCCCGAAGTCCTGCGGGCGAGCGCGATCCAGGACCTCCTGGCGGCCGTCCCCTCCATCATCGGCATCCGTCCGGAGGAGTCCGTCGTGGTGGTGCCGTTCCTCGGCACGCGCGCCGGGGGAGGCTTCCGGATCCCGCTCCCGGAGACGCTGCGCGGGATGGAGGCGGAGGCGCTGGCGGGCGGCTGCGCGGCCATGATGGAGACGATGCCGCGGGCCACCGGTGTGCTGGTGGTGGTCTGCACCCGTGCGGGCTACGCCGAGGAGCGGGGGATCCCGCATCTCGACCTCGGCCACGCGGTGCTCCGGCGCCTGGAGCGCACGCGGCTGGACATCATCGCCGTGGCCTGCATCGCCGCCGACGGATGGGGGCGCTACACGGACGCCGAGGAGTGCCGCAGGCCACGTCCGCTCCTCGAGATCGAGCGGAGCGAGACCGGCGTCCTCGCCCGAGCGGTGGCCGACGAGCCACTGGACATCGACGCGCTCTCCGTGCTGCCGCCGGTCACCGAGGAGGATCGCGCGCTCGTCGCGGAGGTGCTTCGCCGGCCGCCCCTGGTCGGCGACACGGAACGGCTCGTCGAGCGCTGGCTCAGCGGACCGCGGGACGTCCGCCGCGAAGGACTGATCGTGCGGACCCTGCAGTCGCCGCCCCTCCGCGACCGGGTGACCGTGCAGATCGCGCGGAGCCCGCAGGCAGGAGTGGGAGTGCCGCCCGGCGCGGTGGGCGACGCCCGCGCCGGAACGGACGACGACCACGACCTCGAGCTGTCGGCCCTGCTGCTCGGCAGCGGGCGTGCTCCGGAGCGCGGCCGTCTGGCGCGGGCGACCGGGCTCCTCGCCCGCGCCGCCGCGCTGGCGCCGGAGGAGGCGCGCTCCTCCGTGCTCACCGTTCTCGCGTGGTGCTGGTGGGCGAGGGGAGTCTCGAGCCTCGCGGGGCTCCACCTCGACGAGGCGCTGCGGCTCGACCCCGACGACTCGATGGCCCGGCTCTACGCCTCGCTGTTCGCGGCCCGCCCCCTGCCGGACTGGGTGCTCGCGGCCGCTGCCGAGGCCCTCGATGCCGCGAGCGCCTGAGGTCGGGCGCCGGTCGGTGCGCTCGCCCCGGAGACGGATGCTCTTGCGCGGGGGAGGGGACGGCCCTAATATGCAACCATATGGTTGTACGAATGGACGCCGACATCGACCTGCTCTTCCGGGCGCTGGCCGACAGCACCCGCCGCGACATCGTCGCCCGGGTGCTGGTCGGCGAGCAGTCCGTCTCCGCACTCGCGGCGCGCTACGAGATGTCGTTCGCGGCGGTGCAGAAGCACGTGGCCGTCCTCGAGCGGGCGGCACTCGTCCGCAAGCGGAGGAGGGGGCGGGAGCAGCTGGTGCAGGGCGAGGTCGCCGCAGTGCGGCGGGCGTCGCGCCTGCTCGACGCCTACGAGCAGCTGTGGGCGGGGAGGATCGACCGCATGTCGGACCTCCTCGACGAGGAGTGACACCCGCGAGCCGACCGGCGCGCGGGATCTGCTGGAGGGAGAGGCGCGATGAGCGTGCTGCAGTCCGTCAAGGACATCGAGGAACTGACCCTGACCGTGACCGCCGAATTCGACGCGGGGATCGAGCGCGTCTGGCTCCTCTGGACGGATCCGCGCCGCCTCGAGCGCTGGTGGGGGCCGCCGACCTGGCCGGCGACCTTCGAGCGGCACGAGCCGGTCGAGGGTGGACGGAGCGCCTACGTCATGACGGGACCGGACGGCGAGCAGGCGCGCGGCTGGTGGCGCGTGACCCGGGTGGAGGAGCCGACGCGGTTCGAGTTCGAGGACGGCTTCGCCGACGAGCGCGGCGACCCGGTCGACGCGCTGGGGATCACCCGGGCCACGGTCACCCTCGACGAGATCGAGCCGGGGCGCACGCGGATGGTCCTCCGCAGCCGTTTCGAGTCGGTCGAGCAGCTCGAGCAGATGGTCCAGATGGGCATGGAGGAGGGACTCCGCCAGGCGATGGGGCAGATCGACGCGATCCTGCTCGAGGACTGAGTCGGCGCCCATGGAGGTTCGGCGCTCGCCGCGCCGAGCCTCCGCGCTACTGCTCGGGGTCGGTGAGGGCGGCGGCGTAGGCGCGGACGGAGCGCTGGTACCGGGGGAGCCCCGGAGCCAGCGCCTCCAGCGCGATCCGCAGGGCCTCGTCGACGCGCCCGGCGCTGTGCAGGGCGAGCGCGAGGAACACCTCCCGCGCGGAGCCCACCGCGGGGTGCGCGGCGGCGCCGGCGAGGAGGTCGATCGCCTCATCGGTGCGGCCGAGGTTCCGGAGTGTCGAGGCGTACTGGATCGTCAACCGCGCCCGCCGCTCGTCATCCAGGCCGGCGGCGAGGGCGCGCTCGTACTCGACCGCCGCCTCCGCCTCGTGTCCCGCGCTGTCGAGGGCGCCGCCCAGCTCGAAAGCGGCGATTCCGTCGTGTCCCGGGTAGCGGGCTGCGAGGACGCGCATCCGCTCGACGACGCCGTCCGGGTCGTCCTGAGCGTCGAGGCGCTCGACCGCCGCGAGCCAGAGGGCGAGCGCGTCGGTCTCGGGGCGATCGGGGTCGGAGGCGCGTGTCTCGGTCACGCCTCCGACGCTACCGCGCCCGCACAGTGCGGCGGAGCGGGGCTACGAGGCGGTCGAGTCGGCGCCGTCGTCGTCCGACCCGCCGTCGTCGGAGCCGGAGGTGCCCGCTCCGACCGGCGCGGCGCGTCGCCCGGCCTCGATCAGGGCGGTCGACGCAGCCGCTCCGCCGATCAGGGCGAACAGCGCCCAGCCGGCTCCCCACTTGCGCTTGCCGATCAGGGCGTCGAACGAGAGCGCGCCGGGGCCGTCCGCGACGATCGCGGCCGTCGCCGCGACGAGGACGGCATTGTACTCCCACCCGCCGCCCGCGTTCCACAGGCCGTTGCTCCAGTGCACCTTGCGCACGGCGGTGACCATCGTGGCGACGAGTCCGGCGGCGGCGAGCGGAGTCGCGGCGCCGAGGGCGAGAGCGGCGCCTCCGGCCGTCTCGGTCACCGCTGCGGCGACGGCGTTGCGCCGGGCCGGATGCATCTCCAGGCTCGACATCATCTGCTCGGTGCCGTCGAGGCCGGGGCCGTCGAACGAGCCCCGCAGCTTCTGCAGACCGTGTCCGACGAAGAGCCCGCCGACGGCGAGACGGAGAACGAGTGAGCCGACCTTCATGGTGACCTCCGGGGTGGGGTGGGGACGTGTAGTGCGAGGGTCCCGGCTGCGCCGCGCCCGGTCAAGGGGTCGCGCCCGGTGAGCGGGCCGCGCGGGAGGCGTGCGCGCTCGGGGAGGGCTCAGAGCAGCGCGTAGGCGGAGGCGTCCATCATCACGGTGCCGTCGGTGCACACCTGGAGCTCGGCCGGGGCGCGGACCGCGCCGTCCGGGGCGTCGAGGACCTCGGCGACGAGGAACGCGGAGGTCCCGACCGCGCAGCCGTAGGCGCCGGGGGAGTGCCAGGCGACCCGGACGTCCGCCCGGGCGCCGGGGACGAGGATCACGGGAGCATCGGGGTTCGGGCCGGACGCGTCGGCGACCGCGCTGATCCGGTTCCCGTCGGCGTCGGTCGCGTAGACGCCGGGGATGCCCGCGAGAGCGCAGTCCGAGGAGGAGGTGCTGGTGAGCACGAGGTCGAAGGCGCTGTTCCCGGCACCCGACGCGTCGGGGTCGGGGCGGTACTCCATCGTCAGGTCGGAGCCCGTGCAGCGCGCCGCCGCCGGATCCGCGGCGGGAGAACCGGTCGACGAGGGCTCGGGGGTCGCCGTGACCGTCACGGTCACGGCGGGAGTCGGCGTCGGAGCGGGAGTCGGCGAAGAGGTCGCGGTCGCGGTCGGCGTCGGGAGCGGCGTCCGCGCGGACGGGGCTCCGCCGCTGCCCGCGCAGCCGGTGAGGACGAGGACGAGTGCTGCTGCTGCCAGCGCGGAGGCGCCGGTCCGGTGCGAGAACGTGCTCATGTCCGCAGTCTGCCACCGCCCGGACCGATCGGCCCCGCGGATCCGCGAGCATTCTCGGAGGTCCCGGTCAGGGAGGCGGAGGACGGATGCGGCGGGCGTCCGGAGGTGCCCCTCCCCGCGCCCGCCGCACCGGGGTCGGCGCTAGACGCGGACGACCATCTTCCCGGTGTTGCCGCCGCGCATCATCGAGAGGAACGCGTCCACGGCGTGGTCGATGCCGTCGACGACGGTCTCGTCGTAGGCGATCTCTCCGTCGGCGAACCAGCCGGCCATCAGCCGGTTGAACTCCGCCGCGTGGTCGAGGTAGCCGGACAGCGTGAAGCCGCGCAGCGTGAGACCGCGGGTGATGATGTTCGCCATGTTGTCGGGGCCGGGCGTTTTCTCGGTGCTGTTGTAGCCGGCGATCGCTCCGCAGAGCGCCGCGCGGCCGCCGTCGCGGAAGGCGTCGAGGGCCGCTTCGAGGTGGTCGCCGCCGACGTTGTCGAAGTACACGTCGATCCCGTCGGGCGCGGCCTCGGCCAGCTGCTCGCGGACCGGGCCGGAGTGGTAGTCGAAGGCGGCGTCGTAGCCGTACTTCTCGGTCAGCAGGGCGACCTTCTCGGCCGAGCCCGCGGATCCGACGACCCGCTCGGCTCCGAGGAGGCGCGCGATCTGACCGGCGGCCGAGCCGACGGCTCCCGCGGCGCCCGAGACGAAGACGGTGTCGCCCTCCTTCATGCCCGCGATGGCGGTGAGCCCGACGTACGCGGTGAGTCCGGTCATCCCGAGGATGCCGAGGCGGAGCGAGAGCGGCACTCCGGGGATCTCGGGGACGACGCGGAACTGCGACGACTCGGCCTGCACGACGTCGCGCCAGCCGAGCTGGTGCAGGACCGCGCTGCCGACGGGGAACGCGGGGTCGTCGGAGACGGTCACCCGGCCGACGGCACCGCCGGTCATGGTCTCGCCGAGGGCGAAGGGCGGGGTGTAGCTCTTCACGTCGTTCATGCGGCCGCGCATGTAGGGGTCGACCGAGAGGAAGGCGTTCTCGACGCGGATCTCGCCCGCAGCGGGATCGCCGTACTCGACGGTCGCGGTCCGGAAGTCCTCGGCGACGGGCCAGCCGTCGGGGCGGCGGACGAGCTGGATCTGGGTGCTGGTGACGGTGCTCACAGGACCTTTCGTGGTGGATGAGGGGATCAGAGTGAGAGGCCGACGGCGAGCGCGATCACCGCGAGCAGACCCGGGGTCATCTGGGTCAGCGCGGCGCGGCGCTTGGTCGGAGCGGAGAGGAGCAGGACGAGTGCTGCGGCGACCATCGATCCGGCGCCGGCGAACACGAGGGCCGCGCCGACGGCGGTGGCGCCGATCGCGACGGCGACGATGCCCGCCGCGGTGACGACGGCGAGGAAGAGGTTGTAGAAGCCCTGGTTGTAGGCCATCTCCTTCGTCGCCTCCGCCTCGCCGGCGGTCGTGCCGAACGTCGATCGGGCGCGCGAGGTCGTCCAGAGGACCGACTCGAGCACGAAGATGTAGACGTGCAGCGCCGCGGCGAGAGCGGCGAGCACCAGTCCGAGAACGATCACGGCGGGCCTCCAGGCGATGGTCGTGATGCGGAGGGCTCCGCACCGATTGTGTAACGACCAGTCCACAATATACTGGAGCGAGCGGTCCGCGCCAGTGCGGCGCCGCAGCTGTCACCCCTCAGGAGGAGCACCGTGGGTCGCACGCAGGGCTTCGACACCGAGCAGGTCGTCCGCGCCGCCCGCGCCGTCTTCTGGGAGAGCGGCTTCGAGGAGGCGTCGCTCCCGGACCTGGAGTCCGCGACCGGACTGCGCCGCTCCAGCCTCTACCACGCCTTCGGCAGCAAGCGCGGGCTCTTCGACGCTGCCGTGCAGAGCTACCTCGACGAGGTGGTGCGGCCCCGGCTCGCCCCGCTCGTCGATCCGCGAGGGGCGTCGCCGACGGCGCTCGAGGAGTACTTCGCCGGGCTGCGGGCGGCGCTCGCCGACTCCCGCACGCTCTCGGCGAGGAGCGGCTGCCTGCTGCTCAACGCCGCGGGCGCGCCGATCGCGCGCGACGACGCCGTGCGCGAGGTGATCGCCGACTACCGGGCCGAGCTGCTGGGCGCACTGCGCACCGGAGCGCTGGCCCGCTGGCCCGACGCGCAGGCGTGGGCGTCGGCTCAGGCGGACGTCCTCGTGTCGCTGCTGGTGGCCGCGCTCGTGCTGGCCCGCGTCGATCCGGCGCAGTCGCTCGCCACCGTGGACGCCGCGCTCGCGCTCGTCCGGTCCTCCGCGCCCTGACGGCCGGCGCGACGAACGCCGGAGCACCGCTCTCGCGCCGGGCCCGCCCTCGCACCCGGCGCGCCGGGTCGGTCCGCACAGCACGACGCCCCCGTGCGCCTCGCGTCCCCGTGGGACGGATGCGCGCGGGGGCGTCGGGCGGGCGGGTTCAGTCGGTTCCGGCGTCGAACGCCGCACCCTCCGAGGCCAGGTCGGTGGCGCGTCCGAGCGCATCGGCCGCTGCGGACCCGCCGCCCTCGGTGATCGCGTCGGCCTCGCCGATCTCGAGCTCGCCGACGAGCTCGGCGGTCGGACCGCCGACGAGGCCGGCGGCCGCGTACTGCTCGAGCCGCGAGCGGGAGTCGGCGATGTCGAGGTTGCGCATCGTGAGCTGCCCGATGCGGTCCTCGGGGCCGAAGGCGGCGTCGCCGACCCGCTCCATCGAGAGCTTGTCCGGGTGGTAGCTCAGCGCGGGGCCGGTCGTGTCGAGGATCGTGTAGTCGTCGCCGCGGCGCAGACGCAGGGTGACCTCCCCGGAGACGGCCGAGCCGACCCAGCGCTGGATGGACTCGCGCAGCATCAGCGACTGCGGGTCGAGCCAGCGGCCCTCGTACATCAGGCGGCCGAGACGGCGGCCCTCCGAGTGGTACTGGGCGACGGTGTCCTCGTTGTGGATCGCGTTCAGCAGGCGCTCGTAGGCGATGTGCAGCAGCGCCATGCCGGGGGCCTCGTAGATGCCGCGGCTCTTGGCCTCGATGATCCGGTTCTCGATCTGGTCCGAGACGCCGAGCCCGTGGCGTCCGCCGATCGCGTTCGCCTCGAGCACGAGCGCGACGGCGTCCGAGAACTCGACGCCGTTCAGCGCGACGGGGCGGCCGGCCTCGAAGCGCACCGAGACGACCTCGGAGGCGATCTCGACCTCGTCGCGCCACGACGCGACCCCCATGATCGGCTCGACGAGCTCGAGGCCGCTGGAGAGCTCCTCGAGGCGCTTGGCCTCGTGGGTGGCGCCCCAGATGTTGGCGTCGGTCGAGTAGGCCTTCTCGGTGGCGTCGCGGTAGGGGAAGCCGCGGGCGACCAGCCACTCCGACATCTCGGTGCGGCCGCCGAGCTCGTTGACGAACTGCACGTCGAGCCAGGGCTTGTAGATGCGCAGGCGGGGGTTGGCGAGCAGGCCGTAGCGGTAGAACCGCTCGATGTCGTTGCCCTTGTAGGTCGAGCCGTCGCCCCAGATGTCGACGCCGTCCTCGCGCATGGCGCGGACGAGGAGGGTGCCGGTCACGGCGCGGCCGAGGGGGGTGGTGTTGAAGTAGGTCTTGCCGCCGGAGCGGATGTGGAAAGCGCCGCACTGCAGGGCGACGAGCCCCTCCTCGACCAGCGCGCTCTTCGCGTCGACGAGGCGCGAGATCTCGGCGCCGTACTGGGCCGCGCGGGACGGGACGCTCTCGATGTCGGGCTCGTCGTACTGGCCGATGTCGGCCGTGTACGTGCAGGGCACCGCGCCCTTCTCGCGCATCCAGGCGACGGCGACGGATGTGTCGAGGCCTCCCGAGAATGCGATTCCGACACGCTCGCCCACGGGCAGACTGCTCAACACTTTCGACATGCCTCCGATTTTAGGAGGAACGGGGACCTCCTCCGTGCCGCGGGAGGTCCGAGCCGCCTCCCGGGGCGCCCGCGCGGGGTGCGCTCCGGCCGTGGGAGCACGTCCTCCGTCGATCCGCGTCGATCGCCGCCGCCCCCGACCGGGGCGCGCGAGCCGGCCGGAGGCTCCGTGGTCCGGAGGCGGCGCCCGCGCAGCCGGCGCGGATCGCCCGCTCCGGCTGAGTGGTTCCTCGCGGCCCGGATGGACGGCCGTGGCGAGCGCGTGCCAGGCTCCGCTCGACCCCGGCTTCCGCCGCCGCCGCCTCCGAAAGGGCTCTCCGTGCCACGACCTCCTCATCGCCTCGCGGCGATGGCCCTCGCCTGCCTGCTCGCCGCGGGCGGTTCCGCCGCTCTGGCGCCGTCCGCCCTCGCGACGCAGGCCGTCGCCGAGACTCCGACCGCCTTCGTCCCGGGGGAGACTCCGCCCGCAGAGGCGCGCGGATTGCAGACCTACACGAACGCCCTCCTCGGCGGCGACTCGCTCGACGCGGGCGAGCGCATCTTCTCGAACGGAGACTCCGCGAGCTTCGAGATGCAGGCGGACGGCAACGCCGTGATCTACGACGCCGGGCGCCGCCCCGTCTGGAGCACCAGGACCCAGGGCACCGGAGCGACCACGGTGCGGATGCAGGAGGACGGCAACCTCGTCGTCGTGACCGGCTCCGGCACGCCCGTCTGGGCGTCCGGGACCGCGGGAGAGACCGGCGCGCTCGCCCTCATCCAGGACGACGGGCAGCTCGTGCTCGTCCGCCCGAACGGGGACACGGCCTGGTCCTCTGCCGACGAGCAGGAGCCCGAGCCGGAGCCGATCGCCGACGTCCTCGACAGCGGGCGCGAGCTCTCTCCGGGACAGCAGCTGACCGCCTCCGACGGCCGCTCGCGCGCCGCTATGCAGAGCGACGGCAATCTCGTCGTCTACGTGGACGGATCGCCGCGCTGGAGCTCCGTCACCTCCGGAGCGGGCAACCGCCTCGCGATGCAGACCGACGGGAACGCGGTGGTCTCGGCCCCCGGGTCCGGCGTGCGCTGGCAGGCGGGAACGCCCGGGAACCCGGGCGCGCGGATGCGGATGCAGAACGACGGCAACCTGGTGATCACCGCCGCCTCCGGACGGCCGCTCTGGGCGAGCTCGACCTCGCGCGCGCCCGAGATCCGAGACGTCCTCTCCTCCGGCTCGCGGCTCAGCCGGGGACAGCAGCTCACCTCGCCGGACGGCCGGTCGCGCGCCTCCCTGCAGGGCGACGGCAATCTCGCGGTCTACTCGCGGGGGGACGTCCGCTGGGGCGCCGGCACCCAGGGCGAGGGCGAGACGCTCTCGATGCAGTCGGACGGCAACGCCGTGGTCACCTCCGCCTCGGGCCGACCCCTCTGGGCCTCGGGTACGGCGGGCAACCCGGGATCCCGCCTGCAGATGCAGAACGACGGCAACCTGGTCGTCTACTCCGCCTCGGGCCGCGGGCTGTGGGCGAGCGACACTCCTCCGGCGCCGCCCGCGCCCGCCGTCCGGGACACCCTCTCCTCCGGGAACCGGCTGACCGCCGGTCAGCTGCTGCGCTCCTCCGACGGAGGAAGCGAGGCGGTCATGCAGGGCGACGGCAACCTCGTCGTCTACTCGCGCGGCTCGGCCCGCTGGGCGGCCGGCACGTCCGGAGGCGGCAACCGGCTCGAGATGCAGTCCGACGGCAACGCCGTGGTCTACGCGGGCTCCGGCGGAGCGCGCTGGCAGTCCGGCACGGCGGGCAGCCCGGGCTCCCGGATGGTCATGCAGAACGACGGCAATCTGGTGATCTACTCGCCGCAGGGCCGCGCACTCTGGGCGAGCACGCAGGCCGCGGCACCGGCGCCGGCACCGGCGCCCGGCCCGGGACGACCTGCTTATCCCGGCGACGCTGTGAACTGCGACGACTTCCCGGACCAGGCCTCAGCTCAGCGGTACTTCGACCTGTACGACCCGTACTACGGCGATGTCGCAGGGCTCGACAGGGACGACGACGGGTTCGCCTGCGAGTCCAACTGAAGGCAGCGAAGGTCCGCCCCTGCCGGAGGGGCGGGCCTTCGGCCGTCCTCCGACGACGAGAGCCTCACCCTCCTCTCTCAGGTCCGAGCGGTCCCCTGCAGGCCTCCGGGCCACGCTCGCGGGTATCGAGTGGCGAAGACGACCCGCCTGCGCGAGAGGCTCTCCGGCGGACGACCATCGACAAGGCGCCCTGCGCACTGATGCTCCGCTGCCGCCCGAGCTCCCGCGCCGCCGGGCGACCCGGCATGCTGGGGCAGGACTCCGCCGACGACGCGGATCGGAAGGACGCCATGACCCCGACGACCCCCTCCAGCCGCGAGAGCCTGCTGGTCACCCCTGACGAGCTCGCCGAGCTCATGGCCTCCACCGAGCCGCCGCTCGTCCTCGACGTGCGCTGGCGCCTCGACCGGCCCGACGGCCGCCCGGAGTACCTCGCGGGTCACCTGCCCGGCGCGGTGCACGTCGACCTCGATCACGAGCTGGCCGCCCACGGCGAGCCGGAGGAGGGGCGCCACCCGCTGCCTCCGATCGAGGTGCTGCAGGAGGCGGCGCGCGGCTGGGGGCTCCGCCGGGGCCGGTCCGTCGTCGTGTACGACGACGCGCGTAGCGTCCCGGCCGCGCGGGCCTGGTGGCTGCTGCGGGCGACGGGAGTGGAGGACGTCCGCCTGCTCGACGGGTCGCTCGCCGGCTGGATCCGCTCGGGGCGGGAGCTCGAGACGGGCGACGTCCCGCGCGAGCGGGGCGACGTCGAGCTGGCCTACGGTCGGCTCCCGGTGCTGGACATCGACGAGGCGGCGGCGCTGCCCTCGGCGGGCGTCCTGCTCGACGCCCGCGCCCCTGAGCGGTACCGCGGCGAGGTCGAGCCGATCGACCCGCGGGCGGGCCACATCCCCGGCGCTCGGAACGCTCCGGCGTCCGCGGCGCTCGACTCCGAGGGGCGGTTCCGGCCCGCCTCCGACCTGCGCGCGGGATTCGAGGCGCTCGGCGTACGGGAGGACGCCCCCGTCGGCGTGTACTGCGGCAGCGGCGTCTCGGCCGCGGTCGACGTCGTCGCGCTCACGCTCGCGGGCTTCGCGCCGGCGCTCTACCCGGGATCCTGGTCGCAGTGGTCGAGCACGCCGGGCCGGACGGTGGCGACCGGGTCGGAGGCCTGAACCGCCTTCTTCGGATCGCCCGCGGAGCTCAGCTGAGGCGGGAGTGCTCGCCGAGGTGGTGCCAGGTGCGGTTGTGGTAGACGAGCGGCGCCGTGGTCTCGGAGTCCTCGGGCACGTGGGCCTCGAGGGCGTGCACGGCGACGATCGTGGACGATCCCGCCTCCATGCGGTTGATCACCGTGCCGCGGATCCAGGCGGCGGCGCCCGGGAAGAACGGCTCGCCCGTGGGCAGCCGCGACCAGAGCGACGTGTCGGCGAAGCGGTCGATGCCGCTGGTCGAGCCCAGGCGCGCCAGGTCGAGCTGCTCCGCCCCGAGCAGGTGCACGACCAGCGTCTCGGACGCCTGGATGGCCGGAGAGCTGGACGAGGCGGACGAGAGTGAGAAGACGAACAGCGGCGGCTCGGCGCTCACCGAGAAGACGGAGGTCGCGGTCAGGGCGACCGGGCCGGTGCCCGGGTCGGCGGTGATCAGCGCGACTCCGGCGGCGTGGTTGCGGAACGCGAGCTTGAAGTCCTCCGGGGAGAGTCCGGCGAAGGCGCGGTGCTCCGGCTCGCGGTCCGGGGTGGTGGCGAGGTTCTCGCGGCTCATCGGAGACTCCTGATCGATCGAGGGTGCGGCACGGGGTGGTGGCCCGCCGTCGCGCCGCAGCACGGCTCCTCCAGACTGGCGCACCGGCCGGGGGAGGGCCGCCCCATTGCGGAGTATGACGCCGCCACCTCGGGGAACGCCGATCCGCCGCTCCCTGTTCCCGATCACGCCGGATCGGGTGCCCGTCGTCGGCGCCGGCCTCCGCGCGCCCGTCGCTCGCCCTCAGCGCAACCCGTCGCTGCGGCCGCGGTCTGCGCGCAGACTCGAGGGCATGGCCCACCGTCAGCGCACGTCCACCGCGCATCCCGAGAGCAAGACCTGCGCCTCCTGCGGTCGCGAGATCGAGTGGCGCGCGAAGTGGGCACGGGACTGGGAGGACGTCCGCTACTGCTCGGACGCCTGCCGCCGTCGCGGAGTCGGTCCGGAGGAGGCGCGCCTCGAGGAGGAGATCCGCACCGTCCTGCTCGCGCGAGCGGCGTCGTCGACGGCGTGCCCGTCCGAGGTCGCGCGCCGGGTCGGCGGCGAGGAGTGGCGGCCGCTGATGGAGCCCGTGCGCCGGGCCGCGCGCCGCCTGGTCGACCGGGGCGAGATCGACATCGTGCAGGGCGGACAGGTCGTCGACCCCTCGCGGGCGAAGGGCCCGATCCGCCTGCGGAGGCGACCCGGCGGACCCCTGTCGCCGGGCGGCGCCGCGGGCTAGCCTCAGCAGATGCCCAGCAGCGACGCCGTCGTCCTCACCGTCCCCGGACCGCACGGCGACCGGGAGGTGCGGATCTCGAGCCCCGAGCGCGTGCTGTTCCCGGAGCCGGGCATCACCAAGCGCGAGGTCGCGGAGTACCTGATCGCCGTCGGCGAGCCGTTCGTCGCGGCGAACGGCGGCCGCCCCGTCTCGCTGCAGCGGTTCTCCTCCGGGATCGAGGGCGAGCAGTTCTTCTCGAAGAACCCGCCCAAGGGCGCGCCCGAGTACGTCCGGTCCGTCCCGGTGACGTACCCGAGCGGGCGGGTGCATCCGCAGCTCGTGATCGACGAGCCCGCGGCCGCCGTCTGGGCGGCGCAGATGAACACCGTCGTCTTCCACCCGTGGGCGTCCCGCGCCGATGCGCCCGACCTGCCCGACCAGCTCCGGATCGACCTCGACCCGCAGCCCGGCACCGACGTCGCCGACGCGGTCGTCGCCGCGCACGCGCTGCGGGAGGTCCTGCGGGAGGCCGGCCTCGACCCGTTCGTGAAGACGTCCGGCAACCGCGGCCTGCACGTCTTCGCGCCGATCGTCGCCGAGCACGAGTTCCTCGACGTCCGCCACGCGGTGATCGCCGCGGCGCGCGAGCTGGAGCGGCGGATGCCCGAGCAGGTCACGACGGCATGGTGGAAGGAGGAGCGCGGCGAGCGGATCTTCGTCGACTTCAACCAGGCCAACCGCGACCGGACGATCGCCGGTGCCTACAGCCCGCGGCCGCTCGCGCACGCTCCCGTCTCCACTCCGCTGGACTGGGACGAGCTCGACGGCGTCGACCCGCGGGCCTTCACGATCCGCACGGTCCCGGCGCGCCTCGCCGAGCGCGGTGATCCGTGGGCACGGATGCACGACGCCCCCGGCCGCCTCGACGCCCTGCTCGGCTGGTGGGAGCGCGATGTCGCCGCCGGCCTCGGCGAGCTGCCGTTCCCGCCCGACTTCCCCAAGATGCCGGGCGAGCCGCCCCGCGTGCAGCCCAGCCGCGCGAAGAAGGCCTAGCCGAGGACGTCGCCGAGGTCGTACGCGGTCGGCTGCTCCAGCTGCTCCATGGTGCAGGAGGCGGCGTCGCGGTCCGGGCGCCAGCGCTCGAACTGCACGGTGTGCCGGAAGCGGTCGCCCTCGCGCTGGTCGTAGCGGACCTCGAGCACGAGCTCGGGACGCAGACGCACGAAGGAGGTGTCGCGGCCGCTCGAGAACCGGCTCCGCTCGCCCTCGCCGCGCACCGGTGCTCCCTCCGCGTCGCGCTCGACCGCGGGTGCGAGCTCCTCCAGCAGCTGCACGCGACGCTCGTCGCTGAAGGCCGAGGCCCCGCCGACCTGGCGGACCTCTCCGTCGTCGCCGTGCAGGCCGAGCAGGATCGAGCCCACGCCCGGCTTGGAGGCGTGCTCGCGGTACCCGATCGCGATCACGTCGGCCGTGCGGTGGTGCTTGACCTTGAGCACGGCGCGCTTCCCGGGGGAGTAGGGCGCGGCCAGGGGCTTCGCCACGACGCCGTCCAGTCCTGCGCCCTCGAAGCGCTCCAGCCAGTCGCGCGCCAGGGCCTCGTCGTCGGTGGCGCGGCCGAGGTGCAGCGGATGCGGGACGCCGGCCATCACCGCGGCGAGCGCCTCCCGCCGCGCCGAGTACGGCTCCTCGAGCATGCTGCGCCCGTCCACGGCGAGCAGGTCGAAGGCGACGAGCATCGCCGGGGTGGTCTCCGCCAGCATCCTCACGCGGCTCGCGGCCGGATGGATGCGCTGCGAGAGCAGGTCCCAGTCGAGCCGCTGGGCACCCGGCTCGCCGGTCGCCAGGACGATCTCGCCGTCGAGCACGCAGCCGTCGGGGAGCAGCCGGAGGAAGGCCTCGACGAGCTCGGGGAAGTACCGGGTCAGCGGCTTGGAGCCGCGGCTCCCGATCTCGCACTCCCCGCCGGAGACCGAGACGATCGCGCGGAACCCGTCCCACTTCGGCTCGTAGGAGTATCCGCCCGCGACGGCGGTCTGCTCCGGCACCGCAGGAACGGCCTTGGCGAGCATCGGGGCGACGGGGAGCGCGAACGGGAGGTCCATGCCCTGATCATCCCGGCCGCGGTCTCGGACCGCACCCCCTTCCGGAAGGCTGTGGACCGGGACGTTCCCGGCCCGCCGCGGAGGTTCGAGGCGTAGCGTTCCCGGCATGAGCATTGACTGGAAGCGCTGGACGCCCGTCGCCGTCGTCCCCGCGGTCGTCGTCGCCGCGGCCGTCGCCCTCCCCCTCTCGGCGAGCGCCGCGGGAGACCTCCCCGAGAAGTCCGCCGCCGACCTCCTCGCCTTCGTCGCCGAGAGCGACACCACGGCGTTCTCCGGCGAGATCCGGCAGACCTCGGACCTCGGCCTGCCCGACCTCTCGGCGCTCGGCGGCTCGGCCGGCTCGGCGTCCGCCGACCCCGCCGACTCCCTCGTCGAGCTCGCCACGGGCTCGCACCAGGCGCGCGTGTACGTCGACGCCGAGAAGGGCGCGCGCCTCCAGGTGCTCGACCGGCTGGCCGAGCGCGACGTCGTCGCCTCGACGACCGACGGAGTCTGGATCTACGACTCGAGCGCGAACACCGCCACCCACCTCGTGCCTCCCGCGGGCGGAGCCCCCGAGGCCTCGCCGGGCGATCAGGTCGTCACGCCGTCGTCCGCCGCCGAGCAGCTGCTCGCCGCGATCGACCCGACGACCACGGTCGCGGTCGGCTCGGACGTCAGCGTCGCCGGGCGCGACGCGTACGAGCTCGTGCTCACGCCCCGCGACGGCGGCACCCTCGTGGGCTCGGTGACCGTCTCGGTCGACGGCGAGACGGGCCTCCCGCTCGGAGTGGCGGTGACGGCCCGCGGGGGCACCGCGCCCGCGTTCAGCGTCGCGTACACGAGCATCGACTTCTCGACGCCCGACGCGTCCCTCTTCTCCTTCACGCCCCCGGCCGGCGCCGAGGTGACGGAGCAGGCCGCTCCGGTCGACGACGCGGCGGACGCCTCCGACGCGCCCGCCGCGGGCACGGCCGAGCACTCCGACGTCGCCACCACGGGCTCCGGCTGGACGAGCGTCGTCGAGCTGCCCGCCGGTGACGCCGACGCGCTCTCCTCGCTCGACGCGGTCACCACGCCGGTCGACGGCGGCCGCATCCTCTCCTCCGCCCTGCTGACCGTCCTCGTCACCGACGACGGACGCGTCCTCGCCGGCGCGGTCCCGGCCGAGGCGCTCCGCGACGCGGCCTCCGCTCGGTGACGGCGGGCGAGCTCGCAGTCGAGACGCGGGGCCTCACCAAGCGCTTCGGGCGCCAGGAGGCGGTCTCCGGTCTCGACCTCGCCGTTCCCCGCGGCGCCGTCTTCGGCTTCCTCGGCCCGAACGGCTCGGGCAAGACAACGACGATCCGGATGCTGCTCGCCCTCGCCGCGCCGACCGTGGGCAGCATCACCGTCCTCGGGCAGGCGATGCCCCGGCGCGCGGCCGAGGTCCTGCCCCGGGTGGGGGCGCTGGTCGAGGGGCCGGGCTTCTACCCGTTCCTCTCCGGAGCGGCCAACCTCCGGCGCTTCGACGCCGCGGAGGCGGGCACCTCGTCCCGCACCCGCGACACCCGCGCGAAGGAGGCCCTCGCCCGCGTCGGCCTCTCGGCCGCGGCGCGCAAGAAGGTCGGCTCCTACTCCCTGGGGATGAAGCAGCGGCTCGGCATCGCGGTCGCCCTGCTCTCGCCGCGCGACCTGATCGTGCTGGACGAGCCCACGAACGGCCTCGACCCGCAGGGCACCCGCGAGGTCCGCGCTCTGGTGCGCGGACTGAACCAGGACGGCACGACCGTCCTCGTCTCCAGCCACCTCCTCGCCGAGATCGAGCAGCTCTGCACCCACGCCGCCGTCATGCGCACCGGGCGCCTCGTCGCCCAGGGCGGGCTCGACGAGCTGCGCGGGGACGCCGCCTCGGTCGAGCTGCTGACGCCCGACCGCGAGCGCGCGATCGTGGCCCTGCACACCCGGGGTCTGGAGCCGCGCACCGCGCCGGGCCCGCACCCCGCCGATCCGCCGCTGGTCGTCGCCGCTCTGCCGCCCGGGCTCGCGGCCGAGACGCTGGTGGCCGACCTCGTGCGGGCCGACGTCCGCGTCCGCGGGTTCGCCGTCCGCCGCCCCTCGCTCGAGGAGCGCTTCGTCGAGCTGACCGGGGAGGGCTTCGATGTCGAGCGCTGACGCGACCGTCCGCCGCGCGGGGATCGGGTCCCTGCTCGCCTCCGAGCTCGCCCTGCTCTTCCGCCGGCGCCGTACCTGGGCGCTGCTCGCGGCCCTGGCCGCCATCCCGATCCTGCTCGCCGTCGCGGTGCGGCTCTCGGGCGGGGACGGAGGCGGGCCGTCCTTCGTGGGAGCGATCGCCGGCAACGGCCTCTTCACCGGCTTCGCGGCCATCACGGTCGCCGTCCCGCTGTTCCTCCCGCTCACGGTCGGGGTCGTCGCCGGCGACGCGATCGCGGGCGAGGCCTCGCTCGGGACGCTGCGCTACCTGCTGGTCAGCCCCGTCGGCCGCGTGCGGCTGCTCGCGGTGAAGTTCGCCGCCTCCCTCGCCTTCTGCCTCGCCGCAGCACTCACCGTCATGGTGGTCGGGATCCTGATCGGCCTGACGCTCTTCCCGGCGGGACCGGTGACGCTGCTCTCCGGCAGCACCGTCCCGCTCGCCGACGCGATCGGCCGGGCCCTGGCGATCGCCGTGTACGCGGCGCTCTCGCTGGTCGGGCTCTCGGCGATCGGCCTCTTCATCTCGACGCTGACCGATGTGCCGGTCGGCGCCATGGCGGCCACCGTGGTCGTCTCCATCGCGGCGCAGATCGTCGGCTCGCTCTCGCAGCTGGACGCCCTCCACCCGTTCCTGCTGACCGATCGGTGGTTCGACTTCGCCGACCTCCTGCGCGACCCGATCTCGTGGACCTCCTTCGGCGAGAACGCGCTGCTCCAGCTCGCCTACGTCGCCGTGTTCGGGTCGCTCGCGATCGGCCGCTTCACCACTCGCGACGTCCTCTCCTGATCCGGGGGACGACGGAGGCCGCCCTTCCGCACTGCGGTGGGGGCGGCCTCCGGGTCGACGGGGTCAGCCCTGCGGAGCGATCCCGAAGCTGACGGAGCCGCCCTCGTCCACCTGCGCGTCGAGGACCTTGTCGCCGAGAGCGACGGAGGCGGCGACGTCGAGGAACACGCGCGCTCCGTCCTGCTCCACGACGGCGTCCGTCGTCTCGGGGGCCGCGGCGACCGCGACAGCGAAGTTGCGGGCGTCGAGATCGGTGCCGCTGATGCGCAGGCCTCCCTCGACGGGGGTCTCGGTCTGCCCGGTGATGGTCTTGACGACGGTGCTGGCGTTGTCGGTGAGCGTGAGCATCGGGTCGTTCCTTCCGTCCGTGGTCGATGAGGGGGCCACGTTGCCGGGATCCGGCGGCACCCTCAAGGCGGCGGAGCGGATGTGGAGGGGATGCACACCTGGACGGTCCGGGGAGTCGCGGCGCTCGCCGGAGCCTCGCCGGGCCGGGGGCGCCGCATCGCCTGCCACACTGGCCGGATGCATCCCGCCGACTCCTGCCCCTGCGGAAGCCGCCGCCACTACGCCGACTGCTGCCGCCCCGCCCACCTCGGCGAGGAGCCCTCGCCGACGGCGGAGCGCCTGATGCGCAGCCGCTACAGCGCGAACGTCCTCGGCAGCGCCCCCTACCTGCTCGCGAGCTGGCACCCCTCGACCCGGCCGCGCCGCATCGACCTCGATCCCGACCTCCAGTGGCGCCGGCTCCAGATCGTCGACACCTCGTTCGGCGGGGAGGGCGACGAGGAGGGCCTGGTCGAGTTCCGCGCCTCCTACCGCTCGCCCGCCGGCCCAGGCCTCGTGCACGAGCGCAGCCGCTTCCTGCGCGAGGACGG
Organism: Rathayibacter sp. AY1F2; assembly: GCF_002930885.1. NCBI lineage: Bacteria > Bacillati > Actinomycetota > Actinomycetes > Micrococcales > Microbacteriaceae > Rathayibacter > Rathayibacter sp. AY1F2. The sequence continues at coordinate 52,911 of NZ_PSVG01000011.1, forward strand.
TCGCTGGCTCTACGCCGACGGCGAGATGCTCGGCGACGAGACCTGATCCGTCCTGGCCGTCCTACTCTGGAGGCATGGCCAAGGACTTCCGCCGGGCGGACGACGCGTCGCGCTACGAGCTCCACCTCGACGGCGCCCTGGTGGGCGTCCTCGACTACCGCGAGGCGCCCGGCAGCGTCTCCCTCGTCCGCTCCTTCACGACCCCGCCCTTCCGAGGCCGCGGGCTCGCAGGGGAGCTGGTCTCCTTCGCCGTCGACGACATCGAGGCCGCCGGCGGGCGGAGCGTCGTACCGATGTGCTGGTACGTCGGGCAGTGGTTCGAGCAGCACCCCGAGAAGGCGCACCTCCTCGCTCTCTCCTGAGCCGCTCACTCACTCGCGGACCGCGGGCTCCACTCCGGCCAGGTCCGGGCCGAGGCCGATGTCGACCAGGCGCAGACGGCCCGCGTAGGAGTCGCCCGGAGGCAGCAGCAGACCGGCCTTGATCGCGCCGAAGGCGACCGTCACATCGGCGCGCAGCACGGTGGGATCGGGGACCGACCCGTCGTCGGGATGGACGCCGCTCGGCAGGTCGACCGCGACGACCACCGGGCGCTCGGCCCGCCGCTCGAGCGCGTCGAGCACCGCCTCGACGACGACGCGCGGCCGTCCCCGCAGCGCGGGCTCCGTCGCTCCGATGCCGAGGATCCCGTCGACCAGGACATCCGCCCGCGCCACCGCCGCGGCGAGGCCGGGCGCGTCGTCGGCCGGCACCTGCCCGCAGCCCTCGTCGAGCGCCACGGCGAGGCCCCGGCGGTGCACCCGCTCGGCCGTGAGGACGAGGACGACGTCGGTTCCGGAGGAGGAGAGCTCGGCGGCCGCGTAGAGCGCGTCACCGCCGTTGTCGCCCGGACCGACCAGGACGAGCACCGAGGCCGGACGGGAGCGGTCGGAGCGCCCGGCGAGCACGAGACGCAGCTCGCGGGCGAGGCCGTCGGCGGCGCGCTGCATCAGCGGCTCCCGCCGGGCCAGGTGCGGAGCCTCGGCGGCCCGCACCTGCGCGGACGTGTATCCCTCGACCATGCGCTCCACTGTGCGCGCGGCGCTGCGGGCGTGCAACCCCGTCAGCTCTCCTGCACCGCCCGGTCCGACTCCTCGACGATCGCCCGCATCGCGGCCTCCGCAGCGTCCGCGTCGCCCGAGGCGACGGCGGCGGCCACCGCCCGGTGCAGCCGCACCGCGGTGGAGTCGGCCTCGCGCGGCATGAGCGCATTGCGGGTGCGGCCGGCGAGGACCTCGGCGACCAGATCGCCCAGCTGCGCGAGCATCCGGTTGCCGGACGCGGCCAGGAGGGAGCGGTGGAAGGCGGTGTCGGCGGCGAGGTAGGCGGACTGGTCGGCTGCGCGGGAGTGGGTGGAGAGGGCGTCGCCCGCCTCCGTGAGCGCCCGCCGCTGCTCCTCGGTCGCGTTCGCCGCTGCGAGCCTTGCGGCGAGCGGCTCCACCCCGAGTCGGAGCTCGCTGAGCTGGTGCAGCTGGCGCCGCCGGTCCGGGCCGTCCAGTCCCCATGCGACGACCCGCGTGTCCAGGGCGTTCCAGCACTCCGGAGGCTGGACCCGCGTCCCCGCGCGGCGGCGGGACGTCACGAGCCCGAGCGTCTCGAGGACGCGCACCGCCTCCCGCATCACCGAGCGGGAGACCCCGCGCCGCTCCGCACGCTCGTCGGCGCTGAAGGTGGTGCCCGGCGCGAGCTCGCCGCGCACGATCTGCGAGCCGAGCTCGTCCAGCACCGAGTGGTGCAGCGAGGGCGTCGGCGCGGGCATGCGGTCATCCTGCCATCGCCGGAGTCGCGCCCCGGCCGATCTTCGGGCATGATCGGGACACACGCAGGTTATGTCGGACAAAAGCCGGCCGCTGGCCGTCGGCTCGACCAAGGACGCTCATGACACCGACCCTCCTCCCCGCCCTCCGCGCCGCCGCCGGGGACGCGCCGGCCACCACCGCCGGGCAGGGGCAGCTGATCCTCGCCGCCGTCGTCGGCATCGCCGTGATCGTCGTGCTGATCACCTGGCTGAAGCTGCACCCCTTCGTCTCCCTGCTGATCGGAGCGCTGACGACGGGCCTGATCGCGGGGCTGGCGGCGGCGGACGCGGTCGCCAGCTTCGCGCTGGGGTTCGGTAACACCATGGGCGGCGTCGGCATCCTCATCGGCCTCGGCGCGATGTACGGCAAGCTCCTCGCCGACTCGGGCGGCGCGGACCGCATCGTGGACACCCTCATCGCCCGCTCGAGCACTCGCGCGCTGCCCTGGATGATGGGCTTCGTCGGCGCGCTGATCGGGCTGCCGATGTTCTTCGAGGTCGGGCTCGTGCTGCTGATCCCGGTCGTGATCCTGGTCGCCCGCCGGAGCGGTCTGCCGCTGATGAAGGTGGCGATCCCGACGCTCGCCGGCCTCTCGGTGATGCACGGCCTCGTCCCGCCCCACCCCGGACCGCTGGTCGCGATCGACGCACTCGGCGCGAACCTCGGCGTGACCCTCGCGTTCGGCGTCCTGGTCGCGGTCCCCACCGTCGTCGTCGCCGGCCCGCTCTTCGGCCGGGTCGCCGCCCGCTGGGCGCCGGTGGAGACGCCGCCGCTCTTCGGCGAGGGCGCGGGCGAGACGCGCGAGCACCGCCCGGGCTTCGCCGCCGCGGTCGCGAGCATCCTGCTGCCGGTCGTGCTGATGCTGGGCAAGGCGATCGCCGACATCGCGGCCCCGGGCTCCACGGACGCCTGGAAGGGCGCCCTCGACTTCCTCGGCACGCCGACCATCGCGCTGGGGATCGCGCTCCTGGCCGGTCTGGTCCTGCTCGGCCGCGGCGGCCGGATGAACCGCACCGAGCTGCAGGCCTCGCTCTCGAGCTCGCTGCCGCCGATCGCGGGCATCCTGCTCATCGTCGGCGCGGGCGGCGGTTTCAAGCAGGTCCTCGTCGACACCGGGATCGGCGGGGTGGTCGCCCAGCTCGCGGAGGGGAGCGGCGCCTCGGCGCTGCTGCTCGCCTGGCTCGTGGCCGTCGTGATCCGCGTCGCCACCGGCTCCGCGACCGTCGCCACCGTGACCGCCGCAGGGATCCTCCAGCCGCTGACCGAGACCATGGACGGGCCGATGGTCGCCCTCATGGTGCTCGCGATCGGCGCCGGCTCGGTGTTCCTGTCGCACGTCAACGACGCCGGGTTCTGGCTGGTGAAGGAGTACCTCGGGCTCAGCATCGGCCAGACGCTCAAGACCTGGACCGTGATGGAGTGCCTGGTCTCGGTGACCGGGCTCGCCGGGGTCCTCCTGATCGGTCTCTTCGTAGGAGGTATCTGATGACCGCTCTTCCCACCGTCCCCGTCCGCGCCGTCGTCGTCATGGGCGTCTCCGGCAGCGGCAAGTCGACCGTCGCGTCGCTCCTGGCGCGCCGACTGGGCTGGGAGTTCCTCGAGGGGGACGACCTGCACCCGCAGGCGAATGTCGACAAGATGCACGCCGGCATCCCGCTGACCGACGAGGACCGGGCGCCCTGGCTGGCCGAGATCGCCCGCGTGGTGGACCAGCGGATCGCCGCGGGCGGCTCGGTCGTCGTGACCTGCTCTGCCCTGCGCCGCCGCTACCGCGACGTCCTGCGCCGCGACGACCTCGTCTTCGCGCACCTCGCGGGATCGAGGGACCGTATCGCCGGGCGGCTCGCCTCGCGGGTCGGCCACTTCATGCCGACCACGCTGCTCGACTCGCAGTTCGAGGCGCTCGAGCCCCTCGGCGACGACGAGCTCCACGTCACGGTCGACGTGGGCGGCGCTCCGGAGGAGGAGATCGCCGAGATCCTCGGGGGGCTCGGCCTCGCGCCCGCGGGCGCCTAGAGCAGCAGCGACTCCACCGGCACGGCCGGGAGGTCGAAGGCCGCGGCGACGGCGGTGTTCGTCACCCGGCCGTCGTGGGTGCTCAGGCCGCGGGCGAGCGCCGGGTCGGCGGCCAGGGCGGCCCGCCACCCGCGGTCGGCCAGCGCGAGCGCGTAGGGGAGCGTCGCGTTGGTGAGCGCGCGGGTCGAGGTCTCGGGGACGGCGCCGGGCATGTTCGCGACGCAGTAGTAGACGCTCCGGTGCACGGGGAACACCGGGTCGTCGTGCGTGGTCGGACGCGAGCCCTCGAAGCAGCCGCCCTGGTCGATCGCGATGTCGACCAGCACCGAGCCCGGCTTCATCGTGGCGACCATCTCGTCGGTCACCAGCTTGGGCGCCTTGGCGCCCGGGATGAGGACGGATCCGATCACGAGGTCGGCGTCGGCCAGCTGCGCGGCGATCTCGTAGGCCGAGGAGGCGCGGGTCTGGATCGCGCCCTGGAAGCGGTTCTCGAGCTGCGCGAGGCGGGGGAGCGAGAGGTCGACGATCGTGACGTCGGCCCCCATGCCGAGGGCGTTCGCCGCGGCGTGCTCGCCGGCCGTGCCGCCGCCGATCACGACGACCCTCGCCTTCGGAGTGCCGGGGACCCCGCCGAGCAGCGTGCCCCGTCCGCCGACGGCACTCATGAGGTGGTAGGCGCCGACCGTGATCGACAGGCGCCCGGCGACCTCGCTCATCGGCGAGAGCAGCGGCAGCCGCCGGTCGTCCAGCTGGACCGTCTCGTAGGCGATGGAGGTCGTCCCCGCCGCGAGCAGCGCATCGGTGCACGGGCGGGAGGCGGCGAGGTGGAGGTAGGTGAAGAGCACCTGGTCGCGGCGCATCCGCGGGTACTCGGCCTCGATCGGCTCCTTGACCTTGAGGACCAGCTCGGACTCGCCCCAGACCTCGTCGGGCCCGTCGACGACGAGGGCGCCGGCGCGGCGGAAGTCGTCGTCCGACACGCGCGAGCCCAGGCCCGCGCCGGCCTCGACGAGGACCTCGTGGCCGCGGCGCACCAGCTCGTGGACGCCGGCCGGAGTGGCGGCGACCCGGTTCTCGTTGTTCTTGATCTCGGTGGGGATCCCGACGCGCACGGCGGCTCCTTCGCTGCGGCCCGCGGGGCGGGCGGTGGGCGCCGATCCTGCACCGGCTCTGCCCCCATCGTGCGAAGATCGTGCCCGGAGCGGGGGAACTCCGCAGGATCGGTCGGAAGTCACCGCACGGGCCGAAGGTTCGTCGGCGGAGTGAGGGAGCGGGCGCATGCCACCGAAGGATCTGCACGACCTCGACGACCTGGATCCGGTCGATCGGACCCTGGTGCGCCTCCTCCGCGCCGACGCGCGGACGCCCAACAGCCGGCTCGCCGAGCGCGCCGGCATCGCCCCGTCGACCTGCGTCGCACGCGTCCGGGGCCTCGTCGAGCGCGGCGTCATCACCGGCTTCACCGCCGAGCTCGACCCGGCGGCGCTCGGCCTGACCCTGCAGGCGCTGATCAGCGTCAGCATCCGCGTCGGCCAGCGCCAGGCGATCACGCGCTTCGCGGAGGAGATCCGCGCGCTGCCCGAGGTGGTGCAGGTGTTCTTCCTCGGCGGCTCAGAGGACTTCATCATCCACGTCGCGGTCCGCGACTCCAGCGACGTGCGGGACTTCGTGGTCTCGAACCTCTCGGCGAACCCGGCGGTGGCCTCGACGCGCACGAGCCTGGTGTTCGACCACCACCGCAAGGGCCCGGCGGTCCCCGAGTAGCGCGGGCAGGCGCGGGTCCGAGCGGCCGCTCGGCCCGCGCCCGTCCCTCGGGGCTAGTGCGCCCCGGGGTTCACGTCGCCGCCCCCGCGCTGCATGAGGCCGGGGATGCGCTTGGCGAGCCCCGGGATCGCCTCGTCCGAGATCGAGATGCGCGTGTCGCGCAGGCGCTGGCGCAGCAGGGTCTCGACGTCCTCCTCCGGTCGCAGCTCGGCGTCGCCGGCGACCTGCAGCAGCACGCCGCGCAGCTTCTCGTCGAGCTGCGCGTCGTCGCTGCCGTGCTGGATCGGGTGGTCCTGGGATGCGTTCGTCATGCCTCCATGCTGGCACCGGCGACCCCGAGCCGAGAGGACTTGCGCCGCGGCAGGATGGTCGCATGCCGTTCACCCGCGCCGAGCTCGCAGCGTTCCAGGACCGCACCGTCGAGGACCTGCTGGGCGACGACGTCCGGCTCCTCTTCGTCGGCATCAACCCGGGGCTGTGGACCGCCGCCACCGGCGCGCACTTCGCCCACCCCGGCAACCGCTTCTACCCGGCGCTCGTCGCGGCCGGGATCCTCGAGCGCGCGCCGCGCGTGTCCGAGGGGATGAGCGCTGCGGACCGCGCGGAGCTCGTCTCCCGCGGCGTCGGCATCACCAATCTCGCCTCCCGGGCGACCGCCCGCGCCGACGAGCTGACCGCGGAGGAGCTGCGCGAGGGCGCTCAGCGGCTGGTCGCCACCGTGGAGCGGGTGCGGCCCCGGGCCGTCGCGGTCGTCGGCATCACCGCCTACCGGATCGCGTTCGGACGCCGCAGGGCGGTGCAGGGCAGGCAGGAGGAGGACGTGGCGGGCGCGCCGCTCTGGGTGCTGCCGAACCCGAGCGGCCTGAACGCGCACGACACCGTCGCCTCGCTCGGGCGCGCCTACCGCGAGCCGGCGCTCGAGGCGGGGATCGTCTCTTCCGACGCGCTCCTGCCCGGGGACGTCGGACCCCGCCCGCAGGAATAGCCGTCGACCCCCGGAGGTTGCAGAAGTCCATGAGTATGCATGAAGTCAAGTTCGGCGTCGACACGTTCGGCGACGTCACCGCCGGCCCCGACGGCGCCCCGCTGCCGCACGGCCAGGTCCTCCGCGACGTGGTCGAGGAGGGAGTCCTGGCCGACCGGGTGGGCATCGACTTCTTCGGGATCGGCGAGCACCACCGCGCCGACTTCGCCGTGAGCGCACCGGACGTCGTGCTCGCCGCCATCGCGGCCCGCACCGAGCGCATCCACCTCGGCTCCGCCGTGACGGTCCTCTCCTCGGACGACCCGGTGCGCGTCTACCAGCGCTTCGCCACCCTCGACGGACTCTCCGGCGGCCGGGCCGAGGTCATCCTCGGCCGCGGCTCCTTCACCGAGTCCTTCCCGCTCTTCGGCTACGACCTCGCGCAGTACGAGGTCCTCTTCGAGGAGAAGCTCGACCTCTTCCACGCCCTGATCCAGGGCGGCCCGGTCACCTGGCAGGGCACGACCCGCCCCGCGCTCACCGAGCAGAGCGTCTACCCGACCCTCGACAACGGCACCCTCCGCACCTGGATCGGCGTCGGCGGCAGCCCCGAGTCGGTCGTCCGCGCCGCCCGGTACGGCTTCCCGCTCGTCCTGGCGATCATCGGCGGCTCGCCGGCCCGCTTCCGCCCCTACGTCGACCTCTTCGGCCGCGCGCTCGACCAGCTCGAGCAGCCCCGCCTCCCGGTCGCCGTGCACTCGCCCGGCTTCGTCGCCGACACCGACGAGGAGGCGCGCGAGCTGTACTTCCCGCACCACAAGGCGATGATGGACGCCATCGGCCGCGAGCGCGGCTGGTCCCCGATGACCCGCGAGCGCTTCGAGGAGGAGGCCGGCCCCGACGGCGCCATCCACCTCGGCTCGCCCGAGACGGTCGCCCGGAAGATCGCGCGAACGGTCGAGGCCCTGGGCATCGACCGCTTCGACCTCAAGTACAGCGCCGGGACGCTGCCGCACCCGGCGATCATGCGCAACATCGAGCTCTACGGCACGCAGGTCATCCCGCGGGTGCGCGCGCTGCTCGCGCACTGACCCCCGCCGGGCGCCCGTTCCCCCGCTGGGCGCTCGGCGCGTTCCGAGCCGACGCGGTGCGCGCTCCCACCGGGCGCCCGGCCCGCGTCGATACACTCGGAACCCCCCGCCCCGACCCTCCCGGAAGCACATGCCCGACAGCCACGCCGCCCGCACCCCCTACGAGGTGCTGGGCGTCGCCGCCACCGCGTCCGACGACGAGCTCCGCCGGGCGTACCGGCTCCGCCTCCGCGAGACCCATCCGGACACGGGAGGCGACGCCGCGTCGTTCCACGCGGTGCAGCTCGCCTGGGAGCGGATCGGCAGCGCCTCCGCCCGCGGCGACTACGATCGAGGCGCTCCCGCCCCCGGGAGGTCCTCCCCGCAGTCGCCGTACACCGGCTCGCCGCGCCCGCAGACCGCCTCGGCCGTGCGCGCCCGCTCCTACGGTCACCCGGGAGGCGCGGCGCGCGAGTACTACCTGCGCCTGGTGCGCGAGTGGCTCGGCCGCGGCGTCGAGACCGAGGACCCCTTCGACCCGGCGATCGTCCGCTCCGCTCCTCGCGAGATCCGCTCCTGGCTCGCGAAGGCTCAGGCCGAGGAGGCGACGGCCGCGCTCGTCGGCGCGCTCGGCATCGCCTACACGATCTGGAACGACGTCGCGGTCGGCGACGGCGGGCTCAAGATCGACCACCTCGTGCTCGGGCCGGCCGGCCTGCTCGCGCTGACCTCCGCCGACTGGGGCGACCCGGTCCGTCTGAGGAAGGGCGAGCTGGAGGGCCCCGGGATCGCCGAGGACGAGAAGCCGATCGCCTCGCTCGCGAAGGCCGCGCGCCGTCTCGGCCGCGAGCTGGGCGTCCGCTTCTCGACGAGCGTCGTGGTCGTGCCGGACGACGCGCTGGAGCAGCCGTTCGAGCAGGTCGAGCGCGGCAGGCACCAGGGCGCCGTCGTCATCCGCCGCTCGCTGCTGCCGCAGCTGCTGCGCTCCGGCACGGACGACCCGCGGCTCGGCGGGTACGGCGAGTCGTTCGAGGTCCGCACCCGCGTGCAGAACCGCATCCGCTTCGTCTGACACCGCGCTAGCCGCCGCTCGCGACCGGGGCAAGGGGTTAGCGCGCATCCGGCCCCCCGCCCACCATGGGACGTGCCCCCGGGCATCCCACGACGAGCGGAACGAGGACGGACCATGGTGCGATTCGGATACACCCTGATGACCGAGCAGAGCGGACCCAAGCAGCTGGTGGGCTACGCGGTCGACGCCGAGAGGCTCGGCTTCGAGTTCGCGGTCTCGAGCGACCACTACTCGCCGTGGCTGACCGAGCAGGGGCACGCCTCCTACGCCTGGACGCTGCTCGGAGCGGTCGCGCAGGCCACGTCGACCATCGACCTCACGACCTACGTCACCGCGCCGACCATCCGCTACCACCCGGCCGTGGTCGCGCAGAAGGCCGCGACGCTCGCGATCCTCTCCGACGACCGCTTCACGCTCGGCCTCGGCTCGGGCGAGAACCTCAACGAGCACGTCGTCGGCGAGGGCTGGCCCTCGGTCGCCGTGCGCCAGGACATGCTTGAGGAGGCCGTCCACCTCATCCGCGAGCTGCACACCGGCGAGCTGGTGACCTGGGAGGGCGAGTACTTCCGCGTCGACTCCGCCCGCATCTGGGACCTGCCGGACACGCCGGTCGAGATCGGCCTGGCGGTCTCGGGGGAGAAGTCGATCGCCCGCTTCGCGCCGATCGGCGACCACCTCATCACGACCGAGCCCGACGCCGAGCTGATCTCGCAGTGGTCCGCGGTCCGCGGTGCGGACGCCGCCCCCTCGCGCACGATCGGCCAGATCCCGATCTGCTGGGCGCCGGACAAGGAGCAGGGAGTGGCGCTGGCCCACGAGCAGTTCCGCTGGTTCGCCGGCGGCTGGGCGGTCAACTCCGATCTGCCGACCCCCGCCGGCTTCGCCGGAGCGAGCCAGTTCGTGCGCCCGGAGGACGTCGCCGAGCAGATCGCCTGCGGCCCCGACCTCGACGAGCTCGCCCAGAGCTTCGTGCCCTACATCGAGGCGGGCTTCACCGACATCGCCCTCGTCCAGGTCGGCGACGAGCTGCAGCAGCGGTTCCTCGACGAGGCGGCGGAGGGGCTCCTGGAGCGCCTGCGCGCGCTCGCCCCCTGAGGCCGCTGCCGGGTCGCGCGGTCAGAATCCGCGGAGGCGCTCGATGTCGCGCCGGTCGCGCTTCGTCGGGCGGCCCGCTCCGCGGTCACGGACGATCACGCCCGGCGCGGACTCCCGGGGTGGCGGCGGGGGCGTCCGGTCCTCCATGCACTCGGCAGCCACCGGCGCACCGACCCGCTTGACCACGAGTCCGCGGACGATCAGCTCCCGGTCGAAGCCGCCGATCCGGGCGCGGACCTCATCGCCCACCCGCACGGTCTGCGCCGCCTTGGCCCGCTCGCCGTTGACGCGGATATGGCCGGCCCGAGCCGCGGTCGTCGCGGCGGAGCGCGTCTTGTAGATGCGCACCGCCCAGAGCCACGCGTCCACCCGCACGGCACCGGTCACCGGGATCTGCATCCCCCCAGTCTACGAACGGCGCCCGCTCGCCACCCACCCCGCGGTCCTACACTGGCCGCCGACAAGGAGGTTCCCATGAACCGAGACGACAGCATCTACACCGGAGCGGACGACGCGCTGCGGAGCGGCGACGACCGCATGGTCGCGGCGAACGACAGCTCCGGAGCCGGCGGAACCCGCGGCGACGTCGGCATGAGCACGACGAGCGGCGAGGGCACCGGGGTCCCCACCCGCGGCGCGCCTCCGCAGAGCGGATCCCCGTCCGAGCTGCGCCCCACCGGCTTCCCGCACGCGGGCCTGGAGTTCTCGCTCGTCCCGTCCGGGCACGAGGAGTGGCGGATCGAGCACCCGGGCGGTCGCACCGTCGGCGTCCTCGCCGTCATCTCGCACGCGGGCGAGGAGTCGGAGGCCGTGTTCGTCACGCGCCGCGTCGGCTCCGAGGACGCCGTGGCCGAGGGCACCGACTGGCGCGGCATCGTCTCGGCCGTGATCAACGACGAGGCGGCGGACGAGCGCGATCCGGTCCAGCTCGACCCCACCGTCGAGCACGTCCGCGGCGGACTGATCAGCCGCGGCCCCGCGGACGTCGACGGCCTCTCCTGAGCCCTCTCTCCTCCGGGACGCCGTCCGCGCTCGGCGCGGGGCGTCCCACGGAGGAGGGTCGGACGCTCAGCGGGCGAGCAGCGCGGCGTTGATCCGGGCCGAGAGGTCGGCGTCGACGCGGCGGTCGGTCCCGTCGACGGCGCGGACGGGAGCGGCGTTGCGCGCGCTCGAGACCAGCCACGCCGCGTCCGCCGCCTCCAGATCGCCCGAGCGCAGCGGACGCACCGCCGTCCCGAGGCCGAGGCCCGGCGCGAGCGCGAACAGGTCGGCCTGCGTGGTGCCGGGCAGCAGCCCGAGGCTCGGCGGAGGAGTCACGAGCTCCCCGCCCGTCAGCAGCACGAGGTTCGAGGTCGGCCCCTCGAGCAGGTAGCCGTCGCTCGACACGAACAGGGCGTCGTCGGCACCGCGCCGGGCGGCCTCCCGCGCGGCCGCACGGTTCACCGCGTACGAGAGCGTCTTCGCGCCGGCGAGCAGCCAGGGGGACGTCGACTGCACGTCGGAGCGCAGCCCGCGGTCCAGGAGCACCACGCGCACGCCGTCGCGGCGGGCCGGGCCGAAGTCCGGGCTGGTCTGCACGAAGACGACGCCGGTGGGCCGCCCGCCTCCCTCGACGCCGCGGGTCAGGATCGTCTTCACCATCGCCTCGGCGACGGGCGGGTGCGCGGCCACCGCCGCTCCGATCGCCTCGAGCCAGGCGGCCCGGTCCGGCCGGGGCAGGTCGAGCATCCGGGCCGAGCGCTCGAGGCGGTCCAGGTGCGCGTCGAGCGCCTGCAGCCGTCCGTCGACGAGGTTGATCGTCTCGAACACGCCGTCGCCGCGGGTGAAGCCGAGGTCGGTGACGTCCAGATCGCCGCGCCCGCTCGGATCGATGCGGTGCGCGGGTCCTCCCGGCGAGTGCGCCTCGGCGTCGAGGGAGGGTCGGTCGAGGACGACGAGGGTCTCAGCGGGCATGGGCGGTGCGGTCCTTCCGAAAGCGGCGGCGGGGGGAGAAGCGGAGCAGCGCGATCGTCAGCAGGGCGCCGATCAGGGAGCCGCTGCCGTTCGAGACCAGGTCCTGCACGTCGGAGACGCGGGTCGGCAGCCACAGCAGCTGCGCTGTCTCGACGGCGGCCGACACGGCGAGTCCGAAGGCGGCGGCCCACAGGCGGCGACCCGCCGGCAGCTGCGCGGCGATCAGCGCACTGAGCGGCACGAAGAGCAGCACGTTCGCGGTGAACTCCGCAACGTCGAAGTCGAACCAGCCGGTGAGCGGCGTGGAGGCGAGGAAGGCGATGATCCCGCGGATCAGCGCGTTGGGCTCCCCGGCCGGGTAGGGCGCGGGCGTCAGCGTGATCAGGGCGATCAGCGCGAGCCACGCGAGCGTCGCGAGGCGGAGGGGTCTCGAGCGGCGCATCGTCCGATTCTGCCAGCCCGTCGGGGTCGGGCGCGGCGGGCGCGGTGTGGGAGGCTGGAGGGCATGACCAGCGAGGACCCCGGCGCGGACGCCGTGCTCCCGCGCCACCCCTTCGACGCGTCGCTCGGCGACGGCTGGGTCGAGATCGGCGACGGACGCCGCTTCTGGGGGCGCTTCGGCGCCGCCGGCCTCCTCCTGCGCGATCCGTCGGGACGCGTCCTGCTCCAGCACCGCGTCAGCTGGAGCCACTTCGGGGACACCTGGGGGCTGCCCGGCGGCGCCCGTCACCCCGAGGAGACGGCCTTCGAGGCGGCCCTCCGGGAGTCGGAGGAGGAGGCGGGCGTCCCCGCCGACCTGATCCTGCCCGTGCTCTCCAGCGTCGTCGTGATCGGACCGTGGAGCTACTCCACCGTCCTGGCCGAGTCCCGCGAGCACTTCACTCCCCGCATCAGCGACGCCGAGAGCACCGAGCTGCGCTGGGTCGCCCCCGACGAGGTCGACTCCCTGCCGCTGCACCCGGGCTTCGGAGCGGCCTGGCCGGGCCTGCGCGCGCTCGGCTCCTCGATCCCGGTGCTCGTCGTGGACGCCGCCAACGTGGTCGGCTCACGCCCCGACGGCTGGTGGCGCGACCGCGCCGGCGCCGCGGAGCGCCTCCTCGCCACCCTGGCCCGCCTCGCGGAGGCAGGCGTCCCCGGCCGTCTCCTGGGGATCGACGCCGACACGGTCTGGCCGCGCATCGCCGTGGTGCTCGAGGGAGCGGCGCGCGCCGCCCGCCCGGAGGCGGGCGCTCTCACGGAGCGGCTCACGGTCCACTCGGCCGACGGCTCGGGCGACGACGCGATCGTCGAGCTGGTCGGCGCGCTCGAGACCGCGGTCGTCGTCACGGCCGACCGGGGACTGGCCGCCCGCGTCGAGGCGCTCGGGGCCGCCGTGGTCGGTCCGCGCTCGCTGCTCGACCTCCTCGATCCCGCCCGGGAATAGGCCGCGGGGGCACCCGGTTGCATCCCCCATGGCTACGACTGCGATGACTCTCGACTCCCACGACCAGACGATCGCCGACGGCATCGTCCTCATCGACTTCTGGGCCGACTGGTGCGGCCCGTGCAAGCAGTTCGCTCCGGTCTTCGAGGCCACGAGCGAGAAGAACGCCGACATCACGTTCGCGAAGGTCGACACGGAGGACCAGCAGCAGCTCGCCGCGAGCTACGGCATCTCCTCCATCCCCACCCTCGTGGTGTACCGCGACGGGATCCCGCTGATGGCTCAGCCCGGCGCCCTGCCCGCCCCCGCGCTCGACAACCTGATCGAGCAGGTCCGCGGCCTCGACATGGTCGAGGTGCGCCGCCAGTACGAGGAGGCGAAGGCCGCTCAGGAGGCCGGCGCCGCCCCGCAGGCCTGATCCGCCCGGCGCCTCGACCCGCTCCGCAGGCGGGAGGCGCCCGCAGACGCACGAGAACCCCCGACAGCCGTGAGGCCGCCGGGGGTTCCGTCGTTCCGAGCCGGGATCAGCCGGTGTTCTGCAGCCCCGCCGCGACTCCGTTGACCGCGAGCAGGAGCAGCCGCTGGTTCTGCTCCGTCCCGGATCCGCCCGGGTCGGTGCGGAGCGCCTTCAGTGCGCGCAGCTGCAGGAGCGAGAGCGCGTTGACGTACGGGGTGCGCAGGCGCACGGCACGGCCGAGCACGCGGTGGCCCGTGAGCAGGCTCTCCTCGCCGGTGATCGAGAGCACCCACCGGCGGGTGAGCGCCATCTCGTCGAGCACGAGTCCGGCGAGGTCGTCGCGGGAGTCGAGGGCGAGGTACCGGCGGGCGATGCCCTCGTCGGTCTTCGCGAGCGACATCTCGACGTTGTCGACCATCGTCGTGAACAGCGGCCAGGAGGCGTAGGCCTCGCGGAGCAGGTCGAGGTCGCCGACGGCCTCGAGCGCGCTGCCCAGCCCGAACCAGCCGGTCAGGTTGACGCGGGCCTGGGTCCAGGCGAAGACCCACGGGATCGCTCGCAGGTCCTCGAGCGACTCGACGGAGAGGCCGCGGCGGGCCGGACGCGAGCCGAGGGCGAGCAGGCCCACCTCCTCCTGCGGGGTGACCCGGGCGAACCACGGCGCGAAGCCGTCGGCCTTCACGAGCTCGAAGAAGCGGCGGCGCGACTCGCGGTCCATCGTCGCCGCCACCTCGGCGAAGCGCTCCGCGGCGCCCGCGTTGCGCTCGCCGACCGCGGGGGAGGAGGCGAGCAGCGTCGCTCCCGCCACCTGCTCGATGTGCCGGGTGGCGATGTCCGGGTTGCCGTAGCGGGCGAAGATGACCTCGCCCTGCTCCGTCAGCTTGAAGCGGCCGTCCACCGATCCGGGCGGCTGCGCGAGGACGGCCCGGTTGGCCGGCCCGCCGCCGCGGCCGAGCGCTCCGCCGCGCCCGTGGAACAGCGTGAGCACGATGCCCTCGTCGGCCGCCCACTGCGCGATGCGCGCCTGCGCGTCGTAGAGCGCGAGCGTCGCCGAGACCGGTCCGACGTCCTTCGACGAGTCGGAGTAGCCGAGCATCACCTCGAGCCGGTTGCCGGTGGCCGCGAGGCGCGCCTGCACCTGGGGGAGGCGGATCATCTCGGCGAGGATGTCGGTCGAGGCGTCGAGGTCGGCGAAGGTCTCGAAGAGCGGGACCGCGTCGATGATCGGCGGCTTGCCGTCGGTCGCCGCCTCGGCCAGTTCGAAGACCGTCCGCAGGTCGTCGGCCGACTGCGTGAAGGAGACGATGTACCGCCTCGCCGCGTCGGTGCCGAAGCGCTCCTGGACCTTCGCGATCGCCCGGAACACCGACAGGACCTCGAGGCCGCGCTCGTCGAGCTCCTCGCCGGCGCGGATCGCGGCGATCGTCTCGCGGTGCACCTTCGAGTGCTGGCGCACCTCGATCTCGGCGAGGTGGAAGCCGAAGGTCTCGAGCTGCCAGACGAAGTCCTGGAGGTCGCCGTAGGCGGCGCGGACGTCCTCGGCCTCGACCAGGGACTCCTGGAGGGTGCGCAGCTCGGCCAGCAGCTCGGCGGCGGCGGAGTAGGCCAGCGGCCCCTCGGACCGGGTCGCGGCCAGGCGCTCGGCCGCGAAGAGCAGGACGCGGCGGTGCGCCTCGTTGGGCGAGCGCTCGGCGATGTCGGCGGCGAGCTCGGGAGCCCGCTCGACGCAGGAGGCCCAGAGCGCCTCGACGGCGGCCGACGGGGGAGTGGTCGACGCGTCGAGGGTCAGCGCGCGGCCCACGCGGCGGGCGACCCGCTCGAGGCCCATGAGGACGTGCTCGGAGGCGATGTCCACCGCAGCGAGGGTCGTCTCGGCGGTGACGAAGGGATTGCCGTCGCGGTCGCCGCCGATCCAGGTGCCCAGGCGGACGAAGGCCGGTGCGACCGGAGCCCGGGTGCCCGAGCCCTCGCCGAGCAGAGCGTCGTCGAGGCGGCGGTAGACGCGGGGGAGCACCGAGAACAGCGACTCGTCGAAGACGCTCATCGCGGTGCGCACCTCGTCGAGGGGAGTGGGCTTGGACTCGCGCAGCGGAGCGGTGCGCCACAGCGTGTCGACCTCGGCCAGCAGCTTGCGGCGGATCTCCACCAGCACGACGCCGCCCATGCGCGGGTCGTCGCGCTGCTCGAGCAGGTCGCTGATGCGGCGGATGGTCGAGGCCACTGCGCGGCGGCGCGCCTCGGTCGGGTGCGCCGTGAGGACCGGGCGGAACTCCAGTCGGGACAGGCGCGCGAACGCCTCGTCCTCCCCGAGCTCCCCGGTCAGCCGGCGCATCGAGGCGAGGATCGAGTCCTCGGGCGACTGCGCGCCGGCGTCGGCCTCGCGCCGGCGCAGCACGCGGACGCGGTGGAACTCCTCCGCCACGTTGACGAGGTGGAAGTAGCAGGTGAACGCCCGGGCGACCTCCTCGGCGCGCTCGAGCGTGAGCGAGGCGACGAACTCCTCCGCCTCCGCGGTCCCGGCGGCGTCGCCGCTGTCGTAGGCGCTGATCGTGAGCGCGCGCAGGCGCTCCACGTCCTCGTAGAGGGAGGGCTCGCCCGACTCGCGGAGCACCTGGCCGAGCAGCTCGCCCAGCAGGTGGACGTCGGCGCGGATCCTCTCGTCGAGCGGAGGCGCGGTCGTCCCGTCGGCGGAGGAGGGGGCGGTGGCGGAGGCGGGTGCTGCGGTCGCGGCGGACGCGTCGGAGAACGGATGCACGGGAGAGACCTTAGCGGCGGTGCGTATCGAGCACATGACGCCTGCGTCACGATCCGAACTGGAATGATCGAGGGGTGACCGTGACAACCGCACCCCCCGCTCCCGCCGTCCAGACCGAGCAGGCGGCACCCCATGTCGTCGTGCTGTTCGGCG
The DNA here is from genome assembly GCF_002930885.1 of Rathayibacter sp. AY1F2. Taxonomy (NCBI): domain Bacteria; kingdom Bacillati; phylum Actinomycetota; class Actinomycetes; order Micrococcales; family Microbacteriaceae; genus Rathayibacter; species Rathayibacter sp. AY1F2. Next base: position 69,471 of record NZ_PSVG01000011.1, read on the forward strand.
CCGTCGGCGACCTGGCCCGGCGCAAGCTCATCCCGGGGATGGCCCACCTCGCGCTCTCCTCCCTCGCACCGGACCTGCAGATCGTCGGCACCTCGCTCGAGGAGCACGACGACGCCTCGTTCCGCGCCTTCGCGAAGCTGGCCTACGACGAGTTCGGGAGCCGCTCCCTGACGCCGGCGCAGTGGGACGAGTTCGCGTCCAAGCTCCGCTACGTCCCGCAGTCCGCCGGCCCGGCCGCGCTGGCCGCCGCCGTGACCGACGCCGAGGCGGTCCTCGGCCCGGACGTGAGCCGGCTGCACTACCTCAGCGTCCCGCCCAGGGCAGCTCTCTCCGTCGTGCGGATGCTCGCCGAGGCCGGGCTGGTCGAGCGCTCGCGGATCATCATGGAGAAGCCGTTCGGCGTCGACCTCGAGAGCGCGGTCGTCCTCAACGCGGAGCTCCACGAGACCTTCAGCGAGGAGCAGATCTTCCGGATCGACCACTTCCTCGGCAAGGAGCCGGCGCAGAACATCCTCGCCTTCCGCTTCGCCAACGGCCTCTTCGAGCCCATCTGGAACCGCAACTTCATCGATCACGTCCAGATCGACATCCCCGAGCGCCTCACGCTCGACCGTCGCGCCGAGTTCTACGAGTCCACCGGCGCGTACAAGGACATGGTCGTCACCCACCTCTTCCAGGTGCTGGCGTTCATGGCGATGGAGCCGCCGACCGCGCTGGAGCCCCAGGCCATCAGCGAGGAGAAGAACAAGGTCTTCCGCTCGATGCGTCCGCTGAACCCCGAGAACGTGGTGCGCGGCCAGTACATCGGCTACCGCGACGAGCCGGGCGTCGCCGCCGACTCCGAGACCGACACCTTCGTCGCGCTGAAGTGCGAGATCGACAACTGGCGCTGGGCGGGAGTGCCGTTCTACCTCCGCACCGGCAAGCGGATGGCCGAGGGCCAGCGCATCATCTCGATCGCGTTCCGCGAGCCCCCGAAGAGCATGTTCCCGCAGGGCTCCGGAGTCGGTGCCCACGGCCCGGACCACCTCACCTTCGACCTGGCGGACGCCTCGAAGGTCTCGCTCTCGTTCTACGGGAAGCGCCCCGGTCCCGGCATGCGGCTCGACAAGCTGAGCATGCAGTTCGCGCTCCAGGAGACCGACCGCGCGGGCGACGCGCTCGAGGCCTACGAGCGCCTGATCCTCGACGCGATGCGCGGAGACCACACGCTGTTCACCACCGCGGAGGGCATCGAGCGGCTCTGGGAGGTCTCCGCGCCCCTCCTGCAGGATCCGCCGCCCGTCCGTCTCTACGCGCCCGGCTCCTGGGGGCCGAACGCCATCCACCAGCTGATCGCGCCGCACGCCTGGCGCCTGCCGTTCGAGCGGGTCTGGCGCGACAAGCGCTGACCACGCCGCCGTGCGCCCCGCCTAGGCTGGGCGCATGGCGCGCACCGGTGAGGACCGGATCTGGACGGTCCCGAACGTCCTCAGCATGGTGCGCCTCGCCCTGGTGCCGGTGTTCCTCGTGCTCGTGGTCCTCGGTGAGGACGCGCTCGCGCTCCTGACCCTCGTGGTCTCGAGCCTCACCGACTACCTCGACGGCTGGATCGCGCGCCGCTTCGACCAGATGACGCGCCTCGGACGCGTCCTCGATCCGGCCGCCGACCGGCTCTACATCTTCGCCACCGTCCTGGGCCTCGCGGCCCGCGGACTGGTGCCCTGGTGGCTGGTCGCCGTGCTGCTCGCCCGCGACCTGATGCTCGTGGTCCTGGCGGTCGTCCTGGCGAACAACGGCTACGGACCGCTTCCCGTGCACCACCTGGGGAAATTCGCGACCTTCTGCCTCTTCTACGCGCTCCCGCTGATCATGCTGGGGCAGGCGTTCCCGGCCCTCGCGCCCGCCTCGCTCCCCATCGCCTGGGCCTTCGCGCTGTGGGGCGCATTCCTCTACTGGTGGGCCGGGATCGTCTACGCCGTCCAGACGCGGGACCTCGTCCTGGGGGTCCGCACAGGTGCTCAGGGGTCCGACGAGGGTCACGATTCGGATACGCTGACCTGATAGGAGGTACGTCTTGGTCGAGCCCGTCGGTGGAGCATCATCCGCCCAGCACAATTCCGTTCCCGGTGAGCCGTCGACGGAGACGACTCTGACGTTCACCGACGACATCGGTGCCCAGCTCGCCGCTCTCGACAACCGCGCGTCCCGCGAGGAGGCCGAGGCCGTCGGGGCTCTGCCCTCGGGATCCGCGCTGCTGGTCGTGCGCCGCGGACCGAACACCGGCGCCCGCTTCCTCCTCGACACCGACTCCACGACGGTCGGCCGTCACCCCGACGCGGGCATCTTCCTCGACGACGTCACGGTCTCGCGCCGGCACGCCGAGTTCGTCCGCCGCGGCACGGCGTTCGAGGTCCACGACCTCGGCTCCCTGAACGGCACCTACTTCGACGGGGTCCGGATCGAGTCCGCGATCCTCACCGACGGCTCCGAGGTGCAGGTCGGCAAGTTCCGACTCACCTTCTACGCGTCCCGCGCCGACCTCGTCGCCGCTCCGGACGCGTGAGCCGTGGGCCGCTCCTCCGCGCGCGCCCTCCCCACCGGCTCCGCCGCTCTGCTGAGCATCGGGCAGGTGCTGGCCAGGCTGACCAGTGAGTTCCCGGACGTCACCCCGTCCAAGCTGCGCTTCCTCGAGGAGCAGGGGCTCGTCTCGCCGGCCCGCACCGACTCCGGCTACCGCAAGTTCTCGGGCTCCGACGTCGAGCGGCTCCGGATGATCCTCGCTCTGCAGCGCGACCACTACCTCCCCCTCAAGGTCATCCGCGGATACCTCGACGACATCGACGCCGGACGCGAGCCCGCCCTGCCGGCCGGTGTCGGGGGTCCGAGCGCCTCGCTCCTCGGCCCCGCCACGCGGTTGACCCGCGAGGGCCTCGCGGCCGAGTCCGGTGCCACGCCCGCTCTCGTCCAGGAGGCCATCGCCGCCGGGCTCGTGCGGGGCGGCGACGTGTTCGGGGACGAGGCCGTGACGACGCTCAAGGCGCTCGTCGACCTCGGCCGATCCGGTATCGAGCCCCGCCATCTCCGACCGCTCCGCGTCGCCGTCGAGCGCGAGATGTCGCTCATCGAGAGCGTCGTCGCCTCCAGCGCCCGCCGCGGAGAGGCGTCCGGCTCCGCCGGCGCTGCCGAGAACGCGGTGGGGCTCGCGACCCAGCTGGGCACGATCCGCGGGGCGATGGTGCGCAGCGCCCTCTCGCGGATCGCCCGCTCGTGAGGGCCGCGCCGCCGGCCGTCGGGCGGCCCGTGCGACACGCCGCGGCGCCGAGGCCGATGTCGTTTACTCGGCCTGCGCCGGTCGGTACGGTAGGGAGCGCGTTCGGAGGATCCGGCGTCCGGATCCGAGAGGCACAGGGATGAGAGAAGTCAGCCGCGACGTCAGCGGCCAGCGCGACCTCGTCCTGTTCACCGACGGACTGCCCGAGCTCGACGCCGACGCGGGCTACCGCGGGGCCGTCGCGGCGCGCGCCGCGGGGATCACCTACCGGCAGCTCGACTACTGGGCGCGGACCGAGCTCGTCGAGCCCACCGTGCGCGGCGCGTCCGGCTCCGGAACGCAGCGCCTCTACGGCTTCCGCGACATCCTCGTGCTGAAGCTGGTCAAGCGCCTGCTCGACACCGGGATCTCGCTCCAGCAGATCCGCACGGCGGTCAACCAGCTCCGCGAGTCCGGGGTCGACGACCTCGCGCAGACGACCCTGATGAGCGACGGCGCGAGCGTCTACCTCTGCACCTCGAACGACGAGGTCATCGACCTGCTCAGCCGCGGCCAGGGCGTCTTCGGCATCGCCGTCGGCAAGGTCCTCCGCGAAGTCGAGTCGAGCCTCGTCGAGCTCGACCATCAGTCGGTCGACCCGGGCGACGAGCTCGCCCAGCGCCGCGCCTCCCGCCGCGTCGGCTGACCGCCCACCCCTCGCGGGTCGGCCGCGGCCCCGGGGACTCCGGGGTCTCCTCCGCGCGCTCAGCTGATCAGGAGCGGACCTGCCTGCAGCCGTGCTGAGCGGGCAACGGGCGGCACCCGAGTCTCACCGAGCTGGTCGAATGGCGGGCCCCGCCCGCGTGATCCGTCCGCCGGACGCGAGCTCCCCGCCGATCACGCCCGCTAGCATGCGGGTCCGATGACGGGCTCCGTCCGTGTCCCGCCCTGCGGATCCGACGATGGGCTCCGCCCGCGCATCGAGAGCCCGCGCTGAACTCCGACGCCGAGCGTCCGCCGGCGCCGTCCCTGGCACTCCTCGGGCACCGAGCATCGCCCGCGTCCCGAGACCTCGAGCCGGAGGAGTCCGGCGGACCCGCCGGCCCTAGGTCGCGGCGGGGACCTGCTCGCCGATGCGACCGGTGCGGATCACGCGGTCGAGCAGCAGGTCGAAGTTGTGCGCCATCTCCTGAGCGCTCTCCCCGGGCCAGACGTGCACGGGCTTCGCCGCGCCCTGCGCCTGCTGGAGGGAGGTGCGCTCCGGGAGCTGCGGGCTGAGCACGAGCGGTCCGAACATGTCGCGCAGCTCCTTGATCCGGAACTGGTGCTCCAGCGACTGGACGCGGGCGCGGTTGACGATGATGCCCAGTGGCTGGAGGCGCGGGCTGAGTCCGCGGCGGATCTCCTCGATCGCCCGGAGCGCCCGGTCGGCGGCGGCCACCGAGAACAGGCCCGGCTCCGTGACGACGGCGACGCGGTCGCTCGCGGCCCAGGCCGTGCGGGTCAGGGCGTTGAGCGACGGGGCGCAGTCGATCAGCACGAGGTCGTAGTCGGCCTCGACGCTCGCGAGGGCCTCCTCGAGCTTCCAGATGTCGCGGATGCTGGGGTGCGGCCCGTCGAAGTTGATCGCGGAGGGGCTGCCGATCAGCACGTCGATCGTGCCGTGGTGCTCCTTGGTCCAGCCGGAGGGGGCGATCGCCGAGCGGACGATCTTCTCCTTCGGCGACGTCAGGACGTCGGCGATGTTGAGGTGGCCGGCGACGTTGATGTCCATTCCGGTCGACACGTCGGACTGGGGATCGAGGTCGACGACCAGCGTTCGCAGGCCCTTCGAGAACGCCGCGGATGCAAGGCCGAGCGTCACCGTGGTCTTGCCGACGCCGCCCTTGAGGGAGCTCACGCTGAGTACATGCATGGCTGACTACTTTACGTTCCTCCGGGCGGCAGAACCTAACCGTTCGCTGCACGCGCCGTCCGCGCCGCATCCGGAAGCGGGCCGCACTAGCAGTCGGAGCGCGCTCCGACCAAGCCGCCCGGCGCGATCCGGGCCCGCCGGTACACTCGTCCTGAGCGGAAGGAGGCTCGTTCGCATGGATGAGCGCAACGACGAACAGCCCGACACCGGCACCGGTCCCACGCCGCGGACCGCCATGGACGCGGCTCGGGAATCGGGTCAGTACTCCCCGCGAGCGAGCGACACCGCTCCGACCCTCCTGCCCGACGGCGTGCGGATCACCCCGCCCGGCCCGCGGCGCCGCTCCACCGCCCCCGCTCCGGTCGAGGACGAGGACGCGATCGACGTCGGCCGCCTCGGCCTGCCGCCCTCGCGCTCGCACGCTCTCGCGCCCCCGGAGCCGAGTCCTGCTCCGACCCCCTCACCGGCTCCCGCTCACCCGTCCGGCGCGAACGGACCGGTCTCGGCGGGGATCCCCGCCCGAGCGGAGTCCGCCGAGAAGCCCGCGGCGTCCGAGTCCGCGGGGGAGCCCGCCGCCGTCCCCACGCGCCGCGACCGCCTCCGCGCCGAGTCCTCGAGCGCCGCTCCCGCCCCGTCCGCGCCGAGCGCCGCCGTCCCCGAGTCGGCGTCGATGCTCACCCCGGACAGGCTCCTGGAGGTCAACCGCAAGACCCGCCCCGCTCCCACGGGCGGCTGGCACCGCTTCCTCTACGGCCTGACCTTCCACACGGTCAACCTCGGCGACTCCGCGAAGGTGAAGGCGTGGAAGGCGATGGACGAGCGGATCGGCCGGCAGTTCGAGGGCGGCACCCGCTTCGTCCCGGTCATGACCCGCAAGGGCGGCGTCGGTAAGACGACGGTCACGACGCTCCTGGGCATGGCCCTCGCCGATGCGCGCGAGGACCGCATCATCGCGGTCGACGCGAACCCCGACCGCGGCACCCTGGCCGAGCGCGTCCCCAAGCAGACGCGGGCGACCGTCCGCGATGTCGTGAACCGCGCGGCCGGCGTGACCGGATTCACCGAGTTCTCGACGATGGTCTCCCGCGACGAGACCCGCCTCGACGTCCTCGCCTCCGACACCGACCCGCAGCTCTCCGAGGCCTTCGACGAGGACGACTACAACGTGGTCGCCGATCTGGTCGAGCGCTTCTACTCGATCATGCTCACCGACTGCGGCACGGGCATCGTGCACTCGGTGATGCGGCCCACGCTGCAGCGCGCCGACACAGTGGTGATCGTCTCGGGCGGCAGCGTCGACGAGGCCCGCCTGGCCTCCGAGACCCTCACCTGGCTGGACGCGAACGGCTACGGCGCCCTGGTGCGCAACGCGGTCGTCGCGCTCAACACGGCGACGCAGGGCACGAGCCTGGTGAAGCTGGAGGAGATCGAGTCGCACTTCCGCTCCCGCGTCCGCGACATCGTCCGCATCCCCTACGACCCGGTGCTCGCCGCCGGCTCCGTGGTGAAGTGGGAGCAGCTGCGCGAGGGCACGAAGGACGCCGCACGCCTGCTCGCCGCGCTCGTGGTCGAGGGCATGCCGGTCCGACGTGTCTGAGCCCCGGGGCTCCGGGGCGGCGTCCGCCGCGCACCAGGACCGCACCGACGGGCCCGACGCGTCCACCGACGCCTTCGACCTGATCGTCGTCGGGGCCGGCTCCGGCAACTCGATCGTCGGTCCGGAGTTCGACGGCCTGCGGGTCGCGATCCTCGACGACGGCGAGTGGTTCGGCGGCACCTGCCTCAACGCCGGCTGCATCCCGACCAAGATGTTCGTCCACGTCGCCGACGTGGTCACCGACGTCGACCAGGGCGGCCCGATCGGCGTCCACTCCCGCCTCCGCCGCCCCGAGTGGGCCGAGGTGCGCGACCGTGTGTTCGGCCGGATCGACGCGATCAGCGAGGGCGGTTTCGAGTACCGCGATCAGCGCTCCCCGAACGTGACCGTCCTCCGCGAGAGCTTCGGCTTCGAGTCGCTCGGAGACGGCGACCGCCCGCACGTCCTCGTCAGCGCCAGCGGTGCCCGCATCAGTGCTCCGCAGGTGGTCGTGGCCGCCGGCTCGCGGCCCAGGCCGCTCCTCGCCGCGTACGAGCCGGACCCCCGCATCCAGGACTCGTCCTCGGTCATGCGGCTCGACGAGCTCCCCGAGCGGATGCTGATCCTCGGCGGCGGCGCCGTGGCCGTCGAGTTCGCCCACGTCTTCTCCTCCTTCGGCACGGCCGTGACCGTCGCCGTCCGCGGCGACCGCCTCCTCCGCGCCCTCGACGAGGACGTCTCGCGCCGGTTCACCGGGATCGCCGCCGAGCGGTACACGGTGCTCACCGGAGTGAGCGCCGAGAGCGTCGACGCCCGCCCTGACGGGCTCCGCGTCGCCCTCAGCGACGGCACGACGGTCGAGACCGACCTGCTGCTCGTCGCGCTCGGCCGCGACCCCAACAGCGACACGGTCGCCGCCGCCTCCGTCGGGATCGATCTGCACGAGGACGGCCGGATCAGCGTCGACACCGAGCAGCGCGTCCTCTCCGGCGGACGCCCCGTGCCCGGCCTCTTCGCCCTCGGCGACGTGTCGTCGCGCTGGCAGCTCAAGCACGTCGCCAACCACGAGGCGCGCCTCGTGGCGCACAACCTCCTGCACCCGGGCGAGCTGCTCTCCAACACCCTCTCGCCGGTGCCCGGCGCGATCTTCGCCCACCCGCAGATCGCCCACTTCGGGCTCACCGCGGCCGAGGCGCGGGACCAGGGCCTGGACGTCGTCACCGTCACCCAGGAGTACGGCTCCACCGCGTTCGGCTGGGCGCTCGAGGACGACTCCAGCGCCTGCCTCCTGGTCGTCGGCATCGACGGCGCCCTCCTCGGCGCGCACATCATCGGGCCGCAGGCCAGTATCCTCATTCAGCCGCTCGTCCAGGCCGCCAGCGCCGGCACCGGCATCCGCGGACTCGCCCGCAGCCAGTACTGGCCGCACCCCGCAGCGAGTGAAGTCGTCGAGAACGCCCTCCTGAGCGCGGAGGAGGCCCTGAGGGAGCGCACCACATGACCGAACGCCAGATCCGCATCTTCGGGGACCCGGTGCTGAAGACCCGGTCCACGACCATCGAGACGGTCGACGTCGGCGTCCGCGGCCTCGTCGAGGACCTCGTCGACAGCGTCCGACCGCCCGGACGCGCCGGCGTCGCAGCCCCCCAGATCGGCGTCAACCTCCGCGCCTTCAGCTACAACGTCGACGGCGTCATCGGGTACATCCTCAACCCCGAGATCATCGAGCTCAGCGGGGACCCGCGACCGGTCGACGAGGGCTGCCTCTCCGTCCCGAACCTCTGGTACCCCGCGATCCGCTACCCGCACGCGAAGGTCCGCGGCACCGACCTCGACGGCAACGAGATCGTCCTCGAAGGCGACGGCCTCATGGCCCAGGCCCTCCAGCACGAATGCGACCACCTCGACGGACGCCTCTACCTCGACCGCCTCTCCCAGGACGACCGCCGCGCCGCCATGAAGGCCGTCCGGGAATCCGACTGGTTCTGAGTTCGATTCCGGGCCGGTCCCTGCCCGGCCCGGCGCGGTCGGCTTTTCGGGGTGGGCGCGTTCTGTGGAGCGTCGTGCGTTCCGCCGACGGGAAAGCGCTGGGACGCGCTTTCCCGGATACGGCTGTGTCGAGGGGGGCGGTCCCTGCCCGGCTCCGCGCGGTCGGCTTTTCGGGGTGGGCGCGTTCTGTGGAGCGTCGTGCGTTCCGCCGACGGGAAAGCGCTGGGACGCGCTTTCCCGGATACGGCTGTGTTGAGGGGAGCCGGTCCTTGCCCGGCTCCACGCAGTCGGCCGCTCGAGGTGGGCGCGTTCCATGGAGCGTCGTGCGTTCCGCCGACGGGAAAGCGCTGGGACGCGCTTTCCCGGATCCGGCTGTGTTGGTGGGGAGCCGGTCCCTGCCAGGCCCGGCGCGGTCGGCTCAGCGAGGTGGGGGCGTTCCGTGGAGCGTCGGGCGTTCCGCCGACGGGAAAGCGCTGGGACGCGATTTCCCGGATACGGCTGTGTTGGTGGGGAGCCGGTCCTTGCCCGGCTCCGCGCAGTCGGCCGCTCAAGATGGGCGCGTTCCGTCGAGCGTCGTGCGTTCCGCCGACGGGAAAGCGCTGGGACGCGCTTTTCCGGATACGGCTGTGTTGAGGGGGAGCCGGTCCCTGCCCGGCCCGGCGCGGTCGGCACCGCGACAGGGGCGCGTCGAGGAGAGCGTCGGGCGTTCCGCCGACGGGATAGAGCTGGGCGCGCTGTCCCGGAGGCGGCTGCGATCGGGACGGCCTGCTGGTGACGCGGGGAGAGCGCGGGGTCAGCGGAGGGAGATGCCCTCGGTGGCGGGGGCGGCGGAGTAGACGGCGGCGATGGTGTCGGCGAAGTCGGCGAGGATGACGTTGCGCTTGATGCTCATCTTCGGAGTCAGGTGACCGCTCGCCTCCGTGAACTCGGTCGGGAGGATCACGAACTTCCGGATCGACTCTGCACGGGACACGCGCTCGTTCGCCGCGTCGACGGCCCGCTGCACCTCGGCCAGAACGACCGGGTTCACGGCCGCGTCCTCGAGTGAGAGACCCTTGTCCTGCCCGTTGTTCGCGAGCCACGTCGGCAGCATCTCGGAGTCGAGCGTGACCAGTGCGGCGATGAACGGGCGCTGGTCGCCGACGACGACGACCTGGCCGACCAGCGGGTTCGCGCGGATCGGATCCTCCAGCGCCGCCGGAGCGACGTTCTTGCCGCCGGCGGTGACGATGATCTCCTTCTTCCGCCCGGTGACGCGCAGGTACCCGTCCTCGTCCAGGGTTCCGAGGTCGCCCGTGCGGAACCACTCGCCGTCGAAGGACTCGGCCGTCGCCGCCTCGTTGTTCCAGTAGCCGCCGAAGACGTCGATCCCGCGCACCTGGATCTCGCCGTCGCCCGCGATCCGGATCGAGACCCCGGGCATCGCCGGGCCCACCGAGCCGATCTTGAACCGCTCGGTGCGGTTGACCGTGGCGGGCGCCGTCGTCTCCGTGAGGCCGTAGCCCTCGAGGATCTTGATGCCGAGGCTGTGGAAGAAGTGCCCGAGCCGGTCCCCCAGCGGCGCCGAGCCGGACACCGCGAAGCGGACGTTCCCGCCCATGGCGGTGCGCAGCTTCGAGTAGACGAGCCGGTCGAAGAGGAGGAACTGCAGCTTCAGCGCGAGCGGCACCGAGCCCGCCTCGAGCGCCATCGAGTGGGCGACGGCGACGTCGGCCGCGCGGCGGAAGATCTTCCCCTTCCCCCCGGCCTCGGCCTTCTGCTCGGCGGAGTTGTAGACCTTCTCGAACACGCGCGGCACGGCCAGGAGGAACGTCGGCTTGAAGGACGCGAGCGAGGGGAGCAGCTGCCTGGTGTCGGCCTGGTGCCCCACCTTCACCCCGCCGTGCACGCAGAGGATCGCGATGAAGCGGGCGAACACGTGCGCCGTGGTGATGAACAGCAGCGTCGACGCGCCGGGCTGGTGGATCAGCTCCGTCAGGGCGACCGCCGAGTTGCGGCTGAGCTCGACGAAGTTCGAGTGCCGGATGATGCAGCCCTTGGGGCGGCCGGTGGAGCCGGAGGTGTAGATGATCGTCGCGATGTCGGTGCCGGTCGCCAGCGAGCGGCGGCGCTCGATCTCGGCGTCCGGCACGTCGACGCCGCGCGCGACGAGCTTGTCCAGATCGCCCAGCCCGATCTGCCAGGCGAGTCGGACCTCGGGAAGGTCGGCGCGGATCTCGTCGAAGCGGGCGAAGTGCTCGGGAGTCTCGACGATCACGGCGTGCGCGCCGGAGTCGGCGAGGTTCCACTGCACCTGCGCGGGGGAGGAGGTCTCATACACCGGGACGAGGATCCCGCCGGCGAACCAGACGGCGAAGTCGATCAGCGTCCACTCGTAGCGCGTCTTGCAGATCAGCCCGACCTTCTCGCCCGGCTCGAGGCCGGCGGCGACGAAGCCCTTCGCGAGGGCCGTGACCTGGTCGAGGAACTCCTGCGCCGTCACATCGCGCCAGCCGTCGCCGTCGGGCAGCGCGAAGAGCGGGCGATCGGGTGTCTCGCGGACGCGGTCCAGCAGGAGGGCGGTCGTGTTGGCCTGGGGATCGGCCGGAACCACCAGGGGGGAGTCGAACTGGTCCACGGCAACTCCTTCGGTACCTGAATGAACGTCGTCTCCACCCTACCGGCGCGGCGCAAGCTGTGGATCCGTTCAGGGTAACGATCCAGGGGTGGCTCCGCGAGGAGGGCCGACACGCGTCGCCGGGTCTCGCCGCTGAGCCGCATCGGAGCGCTCGCGGTCACTACACTCGTCCTGGCCGCCGCTCAGGGCGGCCCGCCGACGCTGCCGCGCCGGTGGCGACGGGAAGGCGGTTCGCGTGCACGCGATCGGGATCGACATCGGCGGCACGAAGATCGCCGGAGCCCTGGTCGACGAGTTCGGGGGGATCCTCCGCGAGGACCGTCGGCCCACTCCTGCCGGGCACCCCGAGCTGATCGTCGACGTCGTGGTCGAGATGGTCGAGCATCTGCGCTCCGGCCTGCTCCCGGGAGACGTCTCCGCGGTCGGAGTCGCCGCCGCCGGCTTCATCGACGCCTCGCAGTCGATCGTCTACTACGCCCCGAACATCAACTGGCGCAACGAGCCCTTCCGCGAGAAGCTCTCGGCCCGCATCGACCTGCCGATCATCATCGAGAACGATGCGAACGCCGCCGGCTGGGCCGAGTTCCGCTACGGCTCGGGCCGCCTCGTCAGCGACATGCTGATGCTCACCATCGGCACCGGAGTGGGTGGCGCGATCGTCATCAACGACCGGCTCCTGCGCGGCGGCTTCGGCGCCGCGGCCGAGATCGGGCACATGCGCGTCGTCCCCGGAGGCCTGCCCTGCGGCTGCGGCGCCCGCGGCTGCATCGAGCAGTACGGCTCGGGCCGCGCGCTCCAGCGCTTCGCCGGCGAGCTGGCCGACGCGGGCGGGATCGGCCAGGGCATCGCCGACGCCCGCGCCCGCAACGGCGGCGAGCTGAACGGCCACCTCATCTCCGAGCTGATCACCGCCGGCGACCTCGGCGCCCTCGCGGCGCTGCGACAGCTCGGCCACTGGCTGGGCGAGGCGGCGGCCAGCCTGAGCGCCGTCCTCGACCCGCAGATGTTCGTCATCGGCGGCGGAGTGGCGCAGGCGGGCGACCTCCTGCTGGACCCCATCCGCCAGGCCTACCTCGACAACCTCCCCGCCCGGGGCTACCACCCCGAGCCCGAGTTCCGCATCGCGGAGCTCGTCAATGACGCCGGAGTCGTGGGGGCCGCCGACCTGGCGCGCCTGCACGCGAGCTCCCTCTAGCGGCACCCGCCGCGCCCGATCCGCCGCACCGCCGAGGAGCCCGATGTTCTACTGGTTCATGAAGCACATCGTCGCGGGCCCGCTCCTGAAGACGATCTTCCGGCCGTGGGTGGTCGGCGCCGACAAGGTGCCGCAGAACGGCGGCGTGATCCTCGCGAGCAACCACCTCTCCTTCATCGACTCCGTGATCCTCCCGCTGGTGATCGAGCGGAACATGGTCTTCCTCGCCAAGAGCGACTACTTCACCGGCAAGGGCCTCAAGGGCTGGGCGACGCGGACGTTCTTCACCGCCACGGGGATGCTGCCCATCGACCGCTCCGGTGGCAAGGCGTCGGAGGCCTCGCTCAACACGGGCCTCCGCGTCCTCGCGGGCGGCCACGCCCTGGGCATCTATCCCGAGGGCACGCGCAGCCCCGACGGCCGCATGTACCGCGGCCGCACCGGTGTCGCGCGCATGGTCCTCGAGGCCCGCGTGCCCGTCATCCCGGTCGCCATGATCGACACCGCGCGCATCATGCCCATCGGCAAGCGCCTGCCGAAGCTGGGCCGCATCGGCATCGTCTTCGGGGAGCCGCTCGACTTCAGCCGCTTCGAGGGCATGGAGGGCGACCGGTTCATCCTCCGCTCGATCACCGACGAGATCATGTACGAGCTCCTCGCCCTGAGTGGCCAGGAGTACCTCGACGTCTACGCGACCTCGGTCAAGGAGAAGCGCGCGGCCCTCACCCGCTGAGCGCCCGCTCGACGCCGGGGGCCCCTCCCGGCCGAGCGCCCTGCCAGGCTATAAGCTCGTCAACCGCTGCCGTCCGTCCGGACGGCGGCCCTCCGCGCGCCGCTGGCGCCCGTCAGAACCGGGAACACCCTCGTGGTCATCGATCCGAACGAACCGTACGTCCTCGCCGCCCCCTCCGTGGTCGCCGGCCTGGACTATTGGCGCGAGCTCGAGATCAAGCAGCAGCCGCAGTGGCCCGATGCGGAGGCCGTGCGAGCGGCGTCCGCCGAGGTGGCCGCGCTCCCTCCGCTGGTGTTCGCCGGCGAGGTGGACCAGCTGCGCGAGCGTCTCGGAGCCGCGGCCCGCGGCGAGGCGTTCCTCCTGCAGGGCGGCGACTGCGCCGAGACCTTCGCCGGAGCGACCGCCGAGCAGATCCGCAACCGCGTCAAGACCGTGCTGCAGATGGCCGTCGTCCTGACCTACGGCGCGAGCATGCCCGTCATCAAGATGGGCCGGATGGCCGGCCAGTTCGCGAAGCCGCGCTCGAGCGACCTCGAGACCCGCGGCGACGTGACCCTGCCCGCCTACCGCGGCGACATCGTCAACGGCTACGACTTCACCCCGGAGTCGCGCGCCGCGGACCCGCGTCGCATCGTGCAGGGCTACCACACCGCCGCCTCGACGCTGAACCTCATCCGCGCCTTCACGCAGGGCGGATTCGCCGACCTGCGCCTCGTCCACTACTGGAACAAGGGCTTCACCGAGAACCCGCAGAACCAGCGCTACGAGCAGCTGGCCCGCGAGATCGACCGCGCGGTCAAGTTCATGGTGGCGTGCGGGGCCGACTTCGAGGGCATGAAGCGCACCGAGTTCTACACCGGCCACGAGGGCCTGCTGATGGACTACGAGCGCCCCATGACGCGCATCGACTCGCGGACCGGCACGCCGTACAACACCTCCAGCCACTTCATCTGGATCGGCGAGCGCACCCGCGAGCTCGACGGCGCGCACGTCGACTTCCTGTCGCGGGTGCGCAACCCGATCGGCGTGAAGCTCGGCCCGTCGACCACGCCCGAGACGATGCTCGAGCTGATCGACAAGCTCGACCCCGAGCGGGAGCCCGGTCGCCTCACCTTCATCACCCGCATGGGTGCCGGGAGGATCCGCGACGCCCTCCCGCCGCTGCTCGAGGCCGTCAAGCGGAGCGACGCCCTGCCGCTGTGGGTGACCGATCCGATGCACGGCAACGGGCTGACGACGCCGACCGGCTACAAGACCCGTCGCTTCGACGACGTGGTCGACGAGGTCAAGGGCTTCTTCGAGGCGCACCGCGCCGCGGGGACGCACCCGGGCGGCATCCACGTCGAGCTCACGGGCGACGACGTCACCGAGTGCCTCGGCGGCTCGGAGCACATCGACGAGGCGACGCTCGCCACCCGGTACGAGTCGGTCTGCGACCCGCGCCTCAACCACATGCAGTCGCTCGAGCTCGCGTTCCTCGTGGCGGAGGAGCTCCGGGGCCGCGCGATCTGATCCGACCCCGACCGCCGGTCGAGTCCTCGTTGAGGGCTCGACCGGCGGCGTCAGGTCGTGATGGTGATCGACAGCTGGATCGTCGTGCCGCGCTGCACGAGATCGCCGGCCTTGTTGGACTGGTTCGTGACCTTGGTCAGCTCGTTCGGCGCCGCGTCGATCAGCGGGCCGAGCGTCGTCAGGGAGTAGCTCCACGACAGGTCCGCCGCCTCGAGGGCCGCCTTCGCCTCGTCGCGGTTCATCCCCACGACGTTCGGCACGGCGACGGGCTCGGGCCCCTTCGACACGACGACCGAGACGGTGTCGCCGGTCACGGCGGGCGCCTCCGGGTTCGCCTGCGTGAGGACGACGCCCGCGGCCACGGTGTCGCTCCAGTCCTCGCCGCTGCGGTCGAGGGCGAGACCGGCCGCCTCCGCCTTCGCCGTCGCGTCGTCGATCGAGAGGCCGACGACGTTCGGGATCGGTCCGAGGCTCACCACCATCGCGATGGTGCTGGTCTCGGACATCGTCTCGGGCAGCGCCGATCCGTCCGGCAGCGAGGCGGAGACGACCACACCGGCGTCGACGTCGGCGTCGAAGATCTTCGAGACGTCGCCGACGGTGAAGGAGCCGCCCGTCACCGCGGCGGCAGCGTCGGCCTCCGAGAGGCCGGCAAGAGACGGGACCGGCAGCTGGCGCGGCCCGCTCGAGACGGTCAGCGTGATGACGGAGCCCTTGTGCACCCCCAGCCCGCCGGGCGGATCGGAGCTCACCACCGTCCCCGCGGGCACGGTGAGGTCGGGCGTCTCCTGCGGCTGCACCTCGAAGCCCTGCGCCTGCAGCTGGGCCGTCGCGTCCTGCTGCGACTGGCTGACGACGTCCGGGATCGACACGATCGCGCCGGGTCCCTCGCCGAACCACCAGGCCGTCCCGCCGCCGATGAGCGCCAGGAGGAGCACGACCACCGTGAGCAGGACGCCGCGACGCCGTCGGACGCGGCGCCTGCTCGCGAGCCGGGCGACGGTGTCGTCGTCCTCGTCGACCACGAGTACCGCTCCGGGCGCCGGCGCCGGGTCGAAGACCGAGGTCTGCCCGGGCTCCGCCGGATCGAAGACGGCCGTCGCGGGCGCCGGATCGGCGACGGGCGCCGGGAGCGGGGTGACCGCCTGCGTGTCGCCGCGGCGGTCGCTCGGTGTGATGCCCATGAGCCGCTCGGCCTCGAGCAGCTGCGCGAGCATGACACCGGCGTCGCGGGGCCGCATGTCCGGGTCGCGCTCGGTCGCCCAGAGGACGAGCTCGTCGAGCGAGGTGGGGACGGAGGCGACCGTCGCGCTGGGGTACGGGACGGAGTCGTTCGCGTGCTGGTACGCGATCTGCATCGGCTGCTCGCCCGTGAAGGGCTGCTCTCCGGTGAGCATCTCGTAGATCATGATCCCGATGGCGTAGATGTCGCTGCGGGTGTCGGCGGTGCCCCGCGTGACCAGCTCGGGGGAGAGGTAGGCGATCGTGCCGAGGAGGGCCTGACCGGAGGCGGTGTTGGCGGAGGCGGCGCGCGCGAGGCCGAAGTCGCCGATCTTGATCCGGCCGTCGTCGGCGAGGAGCACGTTCTCGGGCTTGAGGTCGCGGTGGAGGATCCCGGCGCGGTGCGCGGCGGCGAGACCCGAGAGCACGGAGTGCATGATGTCGACGACCTGCTGGGCGGTCAGCCGGCCGCGCTCCTTGAGCAGGTCGCGCAGGGTGATCCCGGGGAGGTACTCCATCACCAGGTAGGCCATGTCCGAGTCCTGGCCCTGGTCGAAGACGCTGACCACGTTCGGGTGGGCGAGACGGGCGGCGGAGCGCGCCTCCTGGACGAAGCGGTTCTTGAACGTCGCGTCGTCGGAGAGGTGGCCGTGCATGACCTTCATCGCCACGCGGCGCTCGAGGCGCTGATCGTGCGCGAGGTAGACCGTCGCCATGCCGCCGCGGGCGATCCTCGAGCGCACCTCGTACCGGCCGTCGACGAGACGGCCGAGGAGAGGGTCGAGCTGGCTGGTGGTCACGCGACGAGTCTAGGCAAGACCCCCGGGGGAACCGGTGAGCGACGCCCGGGCGGCGCAGGACGGGCCCGACTCCTTCTCCGGGGCGCCCGCAGTTGGCGGCCCTCCGGGCTCGTGGCAGTCTTGACGCGTGACCGACTCGTCCGCTTCCCCCGCCACCTCGACCGATTCCGAGCTCGAGTGGCTGACCGTCCCCGACCTCGTGGAGCTGACCGGGCTCGGCGCCGGCCGGGTCCGCCGCCTCCTCGAGGAGCGCCACCTGCTCGGCACCCGCCGCGACGGCGTGCTGAAGGTCCCCGCCCTCTTCCTCCGCGACGGGGAGCCGATGAGCGAGATCCGCGGCACCGCGATCCTGCTCGCCGACTCCGGCTTCACCGACGACGAGGCGGTCGACTGGATGCTGACGGTCGAGGAGAGCCTGGGCACGAGCCCGATCGTCGCCCTCCGCGCCGGCCGCAAGGCCGAGGTCCGGCGGGTCGCCCAGGCCCTGGCCTGATCCCGCCGGTCCGCTCCTAGGAGGTGCGGACCGTGACCTGGGCGGCCAGCTCGCGCAGCTCCGCCACGCCCTCCGTGCGGAGCGGCGCGTCGGGGAGGACCGCGATCGCCGCGGCCACCTCCTGGTCGATGCGCTCCTCGAGCCGCTCGAGGGCGCCGCTGCCCGCGATGATCTCCTGCGCCCGCGCGATGGACGCCGCGTCGGCGTCGTTCCGGCCCACGACCGCGTCGAGCTCGGCCCGCTCGCCCGGCGAGCACGCGCCGCGGGCGAGGCCGAGCAGCACGGTGCGCTTGCCCTCCCGCAGATCGTCGCCGGCCGGCTTTCCCGTCACCGCCGGGTCGCCGAAGACTCCGAGGACGTCGTCGCGCAGCTGGAAGGCGATCCCGACCGGGAGCCCGAAGCGGCGCAGGGCGTCCAGCTGAGCGTCGTCGCCGCCGGCGAGGGAGCCGCCGATCACCAGCGGCGCCTCGATGCTGTACTTCGCGCTCTTGTAGACCACCACCCGCTCCGCCCGCTGCAGGTGCTCGTGCTCGGGGTGCTGCACCCACGCGCTCTCCTCGAGGATGTCGAGGTACTGGCCCAGCGTGACCTCGGTGCGCATCAGGTTGAACTCGGCGCGCGCGCGCTCGGCCGCGACTCGATCCCCGAGCGACCACTCCGCCGCGGCGAAGATCTCGTCCGACCAGACCAGGAGGAGGTCGCCGAGGAGGATCGCGGAGGAGCGGCCGAACTCGTCGCGGTCGCCGGTCCAGCCGCCGTCGGCGTGGAAGGAGGAGAAGCGCCGGTGCGCCGCGGGAGCGCCGCGGCGGGTGTCGGAGTTGTCGATCACGTCGTCGTGGACGAGAGCGGCGGCGTGGAACAGCTCCAGGCCGGCGCCCACCCTCGCGATCGGATCGGAGCCGCTCGGATGGGCCTCGCTCGAGGTGCTCGACACGGCGTTCCAGCCCGCCTCGCAGAAGCGCGCGCGGAACCGCTTGCCCCCGCTGAGAAAGTCCCGCGAAAGGTCGCCGAGGGCGGAGACGTCCTCTCCTATGGAGCGCAGAATTGGCGTGCGCCCGGTGAGGAATTCATCGATTCGGAGCTGGACGCGATCGACCAGTCGAGAGCTGTGGTTCACCCGACCAGCCTATGCACCGAAGGTGCCTGGTGCCTGCGTCGGGCTCGGTCTACACTGAAGCGCCGCCCGACCGGTCGAGCCCAGACGCCGCCTATTCCGGTGCCGATCCCCGAAAGGGTCGACGCCGCACCCTGAAGGGGTCACGATGCCGCTTTCGGAACACGAGCAACGGCTCCTCGATGAGATGGAGCGGAACCTCTACCAGAACGACGCCGATTTCGTGGCGGCGGTCGGCAAGGGACGCGGCGGCACCAACTACCGGGCCCTCGTGCTCGGCATCCTCCTCGGCATCCTCGGTCTCGCCGTGCTCGTCGCGGGCGTGGTCGTGCGCCAGCCCCTCGTCGGCATCCTCGGGTTCGCCTTCATGCTCGGCGGCGTGATCGTGGCCATGCGCCCGGCCGCCGGCGGCTCCTCCGAGCCCGGCCTGCCCGACGTCGGCCGTCCGTCGAAGCCCCGCTCGGGCAACCGCCAGGGGTCCGGCTTCATGGACCGTCTGAACGACAGGTGGGACAACCGCGGAGACGGGCGCGGCTAGCCTCCCCTCCGCTCCACCACAGGGTCGATCCTCACGGATCGGCCCTTTTTTCGTGCCCGCGGCCTCCCTCCCGCGGCATTCCCCCTCCACTTCGCCCCACTGTCGCGATTCCGCGGAAACACGCGGATGACCGGGGCCTCTCCGGCGCGCCCCGCGCCGCGCCGGGGTTGTGAGTGGGGGGAAGTGGAGTACTGTGGAGGACACACCATCCTTGGCCGGAAGAAGTGGGGGGCAGTCCGTGTTCCTCGGCACCTATTCCCCCAAGCTCGACGAGAAGGGCCGCGTGATCCTCCCCGCCAAGTTCCGCGACGAGCTCTCCTCCGGAGTCGTCGTCACGCGCGGCCAGGAGCGGTGCCTGTACGTGTTCAGCCAGGCCGAGTTCGAGGTGATGCACGAGAAGATCCGGCAGGCGCCGGTGACCAGCAAGCAGGCGCGGGACTTCCTCCGGGTGTTCCTCTCGGGCGCGAGCGCCGAGACGCCGGACAAGCAGAACCGCGTGACCCTCCCGGCTCCGCTGCGCGCCTACGCCGGCCTCGACCGCGACCTCACCGTCATCGGAGCGGGCAACCGCGCCGAGATCTGGGCGCAGGGCGCCTGGGAGACCTACCTGCAGGAGCAGGAGTCCGTGTTCTCCGACACCCAGGAGGAGGTGATCCCCGGCCTGTTCTAGGTCCTGTCGCGCGACTCCCAGCCACTCGGCGCCCGGACGCACCTTCCCCGGTGTCCGGACGCGAGGTGGATGGGGATCGGACGACAGGAACGGGAACGGCGGGACCGCCATGGCAGAGAACACTCCGAAGGGCGCTCCGCGCCCGACCGAGGAGCGGCACCTCCCGGTGCTGCTCGAGCGCTGCGTCGAGCTCCTCGCTCCGGCGCTGGAGCGCGACGGGGCGGTCGTCGTCGACGCGACGCTCGGCATGGGCGGGCACTCGCTCGCGCTGCTCGAGCGCTTCCCCGGCCTGCACCTCGTGGGCCTGGACCGCGACCCGGAGGCGCTGCAGCTCGCGGGGGAGCGGCTCTCCGCCCACGCCTCCAGGATCGACCTCGTGCACGCCGTCTACGACGAGCTGCCCGACGTGCTCGACGAGCTGGGCATCGACACGATCGACGGAGCGCTCTTCGACCTCGGCGTCTCCTCGCTCCAGCTCGACGAGACCGAGCGCGGGTTCTCCTACTCCAAGGACGCGCCGCTCGACATGCGGATGGACTCGACCGCCCCGCTCACGGCGGCGAGCATCATCGCCGACTACGACGAGACCGCCCTGCGCCGCATCTTCCACGAGTACGGCGAGGAGCGCCTCGCCGCGCGCTACGCCAAGAAGATCGTGGAGGCCCGTCGCGAGGCTCCGCTGGAGCGCTCCGGCCGTCTCGTCGAGATCATCCAGGCGGCGACCCCGGTCGCGATCCAGCGGAACGGCCACCCCGCCAAGCGCGTCTTCCAGGCGCTGCGGATCGAGGTCAACCAGGAGCTGTCCGTCCTCGAGCGGGCGATCCCCGCCGCGCTGGGCCGGATCAACGAGGGCGGGCGGATCGTCGTCGAGGCGTACCAGTCGCTCGAGGACCGGATCGTCAAGCGCGCGCTCCAGGCCGCGTCCTCCTCCACCGCCCCGGCCGGCCTCCCGATGGAGCTGCCGGAGCACCGACCCGAGTTCCGACTCGTCATCCGCGGAGCCGAGCTCGCCTCCGACGACGAGAAGGCCCGCAACCCCCGAGCGACACCCGTGCGTCTGCGCGCGGCCGAGAGGATCAGGAGCACCGCATGAGCGCCACCGCCGTCATCGACCCCGCCGTCATCGACACCGCCCGCCGAGCACGCCCCGAGGAGGAGGCGCCCCGCCCCCGCATCGAGGCCGTCCCGGCCGGTCAGGCGCAGTCGCGCCCGAAGCTCGTCTACGGGATCGTCGCCGTCGCCGGCCTCTTCGCGATCATCGTCGTCCAGCTCCTGGTGAGCGTCGGCCTCTCGCAGGGGGCCTACCAGATCTCGGCGCTGCAGACCGAGCAGAAGTCGCTCACCCGCAGCAACGCGGAGAAGCAGGACGCCGTCGACACGCTGAGCTCGCCGCAGAACCTCGCCACCGCCGCTCAGGGCCTGGGCATGGTCGCCAACACCGCGCCGGTCTACCTCCGCCTCTCGGACGGCGCCGTGCTGGGCGACCCCTCCTCCGCCGCGTCGAGCGAAGTCGCGGGCACCGCCTCCGCGCCGCTCGTGCCCAACGCCCTCGTCCCGGCTCTCCAGCCCGGCGCGAGCGCGTCCTCCCCGGCTGTCGACGGTGCGGCCGTACCGTTGCAGGGCGAGCTGCCCGCGCCCATCACGCACTGACGCACGGCGTCGCGGACCGCCTCCGTGCGGGCACCCGCCCCGCGGGGCGCACGACGACCATCCGGACCCGACGAACGGCGGCCCGCCCGCCCGGAGCAAGAAGGACACCGCCGCAGTGAGACACCACCGCTCGAGCAGACGCCGCACGGCCGTCACGTTCGTCATCATCGTCGCCGTCGTCGGACTCTTCATCGGCAAGCTGGTGGACATCCAGATCGTGCGGGCGAACGAGCTCACCGATGCGGCCGCCCAGAACCAGTCGAACAGCGTCGTCACCTACGGTCAGCGCGGCCCCATCGTGGACCGCTCCGGGACGGTGCTCGCGGACACCACCACGCGCTACCGGCTGACCACCTCGCCGAAGAACGTGGCCGAGTTCCCGCGCGAGCTGGGCGAGGACCAGAAGGTCATGGTCAGCGTGCAGCAGGCCGCCTCCGAGATCGGCGCGATCACCGGGCAGTCGGTCGAGCAGATCACCGGAGCGGTGGACGCCGCGCTCGCGAAGGACGCCAAGGCCAACTACCTGATCCTCTCGGAGGGGCTCGACCTCGAGGCCTACCAGAAGCTCGTCGCGCTCGACATCCCGTGGACCTACTTCGAGACCCAGCAGGGACGCAGCTACCCCAACGGCGCGGTGGCCGGCAACCTCGTCGGCTACGTCGGGGCGGACGGAGCGGCCCAGGAGGGCATGGAGTACGCGGAGAACACCTGCCTCGCGGGGCAGAACGGGTCCGAGAGCTACGAGCGCAGCGCCGACTACGTCCGGATCCCGGGCAGCACCGTCTCGGAGACCCCGGCCGTCGACGGCGGGACGCTGAAGCTCACCATCGACTCCGACCTCCAGTACTACTCCCAGCAGGTCCTCTCGCAGCGCGTCGCCGAGGTCGGCGGCAGCTACGGGATCGTCGTGGTGCAGGAGGTCAAGACCGGCAAGCTGCTCGCCGTGGCCGAGACGCCGACCGTCGACCCCAACAACGTCGAGGCGAGCGCCTCCGCCGACCGCAGCTCGCGCGCGTTCCGCGCGCCGTTCGAGCCGGGCTCGACCTTCAAGCCGATGACGGCCGCGATGCTGATCGACCAGGGCCAGGCGGGCCCGACGACCCAGGTCGTCGTCCCGGACTCCTTCGAGAAGGACGGCGCCTCGTTCAGCGACGACTTCGCGCACACCCCGACGAACTACACGCTGACCGGCATCCTCAAGGACTCGTCGAACGTCGGCATCTCGATGCTCGGCTCCCGCCTGTCGGCCCAGACCCGCTACGACTACCTGCAGAAGTTCGGTCTCGGCACGCCCACCACGAGCGGCTTCCCCGGCGAGGAGGGCGGCCTGCTCGCCGACTACCAGGACTGGGACAACCAGACGAACTACACGACGATGTTCGGCCAGGGCGTCTCGGCGACCGCGGTGCAGGTCGCGAGCATCTACCAGACGCTCGGCAACGGCGGAGTGCGGCTCCCGTCGCAGCTGATCGACGGCTGCACCACGGCCGACGGCTCCGTCGTGGACGTCCCCGATGCGACGGGCACCCAGGTGGTGTCGAGCTCGGCCGCGAAGCAGGTCGTCGACATGCTGCAGACGCACTACAACGAGGGCTGGCTGGCGAACGACATCCACGTCGACGGCTACAACATCGCCACCAAGACCGGTACCGCGCAGCAGCCCGACGGCAAGGGCGGCTACTCGAAGAGCTACACCGTCTCGCTCGCCGGGCTCGCGCCGGCGGAGGACCCGGAGTACGTCGTGACGGTCACCATCGCCGATCCGGTTAAGATGAACACGTCCCAGGCGACGGCTCCCGTCTTCCAGCAGGTCATGACCCAGGTGCTCAAGACCAACCGGGTGGAGCCGTCCACGGTGCCGCCCGTCGAGTACCCGACGACGTGGTGAGCCCCGCCGGGACCACGATCCACGCACCAGAACGAGAGAAAGAGCGGGCAGTGCACGACCCTCGCCCGCAGTCCTCCCTCCGCCCCGAGCACCCCGTGCCGCGGAGCCTCTCGCAGCTCGTGGCCGAGTTCTCCCTCGGCCCGGTCCGCGGCCTCGAGGGCGTCGAGGTGAGCGGAGTCACGCTGGACTCGAACCAGGTCGAGTCCGGGGACCTCTACGTCGGTGTCGCAGGACGCCGTGCCCATGGCGCGGCCTTCGCGTCGGCCGCCGCGGCGTCCGGAGCCGTCGCCGTGCTGACCGACCCGGCCGGAGCGGAGCTCGCCGCCGACAGCGGCCTGCCCGTGCTGGTGACCCCCGACCCGCGGGCCGCCCTCGGCGACGTCGCCGCGTGGATCCACCGCACCCGCGAGGACGTCCCGACGCTCTTCGGCGTGACGGGGACCAACGGCAAGACGAGCGTCGTCTACATCCTCGACGCGCTGCTGCGCCGGCTCGGAGTCGTCTCCGGCCTCAGCTCCACCGCCGAGCGCCGGATCGGCGACGTCGCCGTGGTCAGCTCGCTGACCACTCCCGAGGCGAGCGAGCTGCACGGCCTGCTCGCTCGGATGCGCGAGTCCGCCGTCCGCGCGGTCTCCATCGAGGTGTCGGCGCAGGCGCTCACGCGGCACCGGATCGACGGCCTCGTCTTCGACGTCGTCGGCTTCACGAACCTCAGCCACGACCACCTCGACGACTACTCCGATCTGCGCGAGTACTTCGAGGCCAAGGCCGACCTCTTCGAGCCGGAGCGCGCACGCCGCGGCGTCGTCACGGTCGACAGCGCCTGGGGGCGCGAGCTCGCCGAGCGCAGCCGCATCCCCGTCGCGACGCTCGCCGGCTCTCCGGTCGTCGGAGTCGCCCCGACGACGCCCGCCGACTGGTCGATGACGGTGCTGGACGCGACGCCCGACAGCACCACCTTCCGCCTGGAGGGGCCCGAGAACCGCTCCGTCGTCGTCACCGTCTCGCTGATCGGCTGGTACATGGCGTCCAACGCCGCGCTGGCGATCGTGATGCTGGTGGAGTCGGGCTTCGACCTGGACGCCGTCGCGCACGCGCTCGAGGACAGTCGTCTCGACGTCTACATCCCGGGCCGCGCGGAGCTCGTCTCGGGGGAGCGCGGACCGCGCGTCTACGTCGACTACGGCCACACCCCCGACGCGTTCCAGAACGCGCTCGAGGCGCTGCGGACCATCACGCCCGGCCGCCTGTTCATGGTGTTCGGGGCGGACGGGGACCGTGACACGACCAAGCGGAGCGACATGGGCGCCATCGCCGCCCGCCTCGCCGACGTCGTTGTCGTCACCGACTTCCACCCGCGCTGGGAGGATCCGGCCGCCATCCGCGCCGCGCTCCTCCAGGGCGCCCGGGCCGCCGTGCCCGACCGGGAGATCCACGAGATCGCCGACCCGCGCGCCGCCGTGCGCGCCGCCGTCGCCCTCGCGCGCGAAGGGGACTCGATCCTCTACGCCGGGCCCGGCCACGAGGACCACCAGGAGATCGCAGGAGTGCACATGCCGTATTCGGCCAGAGACGACGTCCGTCACGCGCTGCGCGAGGCGGGCTGGCTGTAGATGATCGCCCTCACCCTCACCGAGATCGCCGAGGCCGTCTCCGGACGCCTCCACCTGGCCGGCTCGTCCGCCACGGCCGCCACCGTGATCGACGGAGCGACCGAGACCGACTCCCGCGAGATCGCGCCCGGCGGGATCTTCGTCGCCAAGCGCGGCGAGCACACCGACGGCCACCTCTTCGCTCCCGCCGCTCTCGAGCGCGGTGCCGCGCTCCTCATCGTGGAGCGCCCGCTCGACCTCGACGTGCCGCAGGTCCTCGTCGACGACTCCGTCGAGGCGCTCGGAGCGCTGGCGACCGAGGTCGTCCGGCGCGTCCGCGCGAAGGGCGGGCTCACCGTCATCGGCGTCACCGGCTCGAACGGCAAGACGACGACCAAGAACCTCCTCCGCACCGTCCTCGAGCGGGTCGGAGAGACGGTCGCTCCGCGCGGATCCTTCAACAACGAGGTCGGCGCGCCGATCACGATGCTCCAGGTGTCCGAGTCGACGCGCTTCCTCGTCGCCGAGATGGGCGCGAGCGCGGTCGGCGAGATCCGCCGCCTCGTCCGGATGGCCAGGCCCGACGTCGGCGTCGTCCTCGCCGTGGGCCTCGCGCACGCCGGCGAGTTCGGCGGGATCGAGCGCACGCTCGAGGCCAAGACAGAGATGGTCGCCGACCTCACCGCCGACGACGTCGCCGTGCTGAACGCCGACGATGGCCGGGTCGCCTCGATGGCGGGCCGCACCGCCGCCCGGGTCCTCTGGTTCGGCCGCGGCGAGAGCGCGGACGTCCGCGCCGTCGATATCGACGCGACCGCCGACGGCACCCGCTTCGCCATCGAGGTCTCGGCGGGGGAGGGCCGCGAGGCCGCTCGCGCCGAGCTCCTGCTGCGCGTCCTCGGCGAGCACCACGTGATGAACGCCCTCGCGGCGACCGCCGCCGCGCTCTCTGTCGGAGTGGCGCTGCCCGCGATCGTCGAGGCTCTCGCGACCGTCACCCTCGCCGAGCGCGGCCGCATGGAGGTCCTGGGCGGCGAGGACGTCCGCATCATCAACGACGCGTACAACGCGAGTCCCGACTCCACCGCGGCCGCCCTGCGCACCCTCGCCCAGATCGCGAAGTCCGGGGGGCGCACCGTCGCCGTCCTGGGAGAGATGAGCGAGCTCGGCGAGTGGGCCGACGAGGAGCACGAGCGCGTGGGCCTGCTGGCCGTGCGCCTCAACATCTCCCAGATCGTGGTGGTGGGCCGAGGCGCCCGCCGGATCCACGTCGCGGCCGAGCGCGAGGGGTCGTGGAGCGGCGAGTCCGTCTTCGCGGAGACCTCCGACGAGGCGTTCGACCTCCTCGAGGACTACCTGCGACCCGGCGACACCGTGCTGGTCAAGTCGTCCAACTCCGCGGGGCTGCGCTTCCTCGCCGACCGTCTCGGGGAGCGTCACCGATGAGGGCACTCCTCCTGTCCGGCGCGTTCTCGGGAGCCTTCACGCTCCTGATGACGCCCCTGTTCATCCGCCTCTTCCACCGCCTGCAGTGGGGCCAGTTCATCCGCGAGGACGGACCGAAGTCGCACCACGTCAAGCACGGCACGGCGACGATGGGCGGCATCGTCATCATCATCGGCACCGTGGTCGGCTACTTCCTCGGGATGCTGTTCGGCAACCGGGCGATCGCGCCGTCGGCCCTGCTGGTGCTCTTCATGATGGTCGGGCTCGGACTCGTCGGCTTCGTCGACGACTTCCTGAAGACCCGCAACCAGCGCAGCCTCGGCCTCGGCGGCTGGGCGAAGATCGCCGGCCAGGTCATCGTCGCCGCGGCCTTCGCGGTGATCGCGATCATGGTCCGCGACTCCAACGGGCTCACCCCCGCGTCCACCTCGATCTCGTTCATCCGCGACCTGCCGTTCGACTTCGCCTCCCTCGGCTGGATCGGCATCGGCCTGTTCGTGCTGTGGATCTGCATCATCGTCACCAGCACGTCGAACGGCGTGAACGTCGCCGACGGGCTCGACGGACTCGCGACCGGGTCCTCGATCCTCGCGATCGGCTCCTACGTCATCATCGGGTTCTGGCAGTCGAACCAGTGGTGCTTCGACCAGCACCTCAACCCCGAGGTCGTCGACAAGTGCTACCAGGTGAGCGACCCGTTCGACCTGGCCATCATCGCGGCGGCCGTCTCCGGTGCCCTGGTGGGCTTCCTCTGGTGGAACACCTCGCCGGCGCAGATCTTCATGGGCGACACCGGCTCGCTCGGCCTCGGCGGCGCGCTCGCGGCCCTGGCGATCCTCACCCGCACCGAGCTGCTGGTCATCCTCATCGGCGGCCTGTTCGTCATCGTGACCGGCTCGGTCATCCTCCAGCGGATCTACTTCAAGCTGACCCGGGGCAAGCGCATCTTCCTGATGAGCCCGCTCCACCACCACTTCGAGCTCAAGGGCTGGGCCGAGATCACCGTCGTGGTCCGGTTCTGGATCATCGCCGGCATCTTCGTCGCCGCCGGAGTCGGGCTCTTCTACCTGGAATGGCTGTCGCTGGCATGACCGATCCCGCCCGTCCCGACTCCCTCCGCAGCTGGCACTCGGACTGGCGCGGCCTGCGCGTCGCCGTGCTGGGCCTGGGCGTCACCGGGTTCTCGGTGGCCGACACCCTGACCGAGCTCGGCTCCGAGGTGCTGGTCCTCGCCGACCGCGCCGACGAGGAGCGCGAGCGCCTGCTCGAGGTGATCGGCGCCCGCCTGCACCGGGCCGACCGCCTCGACTCCGCTCCGGAGGAGCTGCACGCGTTCGCACCGGAGCTGGTCGTGGTGTCGCCCGGCTTCCGGCCGACGCACCCGATCCTCGTGTGGGCGGCGGAGTCCGGGATCCCCGTGTGGGGCGACGTCGAGCTCGCCTGGCGCGTCCGCGACAAGGTCGTGCGCGCCGACGGCACTCCGGCGGAATGGGTGGCCGTCACCGGCACCAACGGGAAGACCACGACCGTCCAGCTCACGGCGACGATGCTCGTGGCCGGCGGCCTCCGCGCCGCCCCCTGCGGCAACATCGGCGTGCCCGTGCTCGACGCGGTCCGCGACCCGCAGGGCTTCGACGTCCTCGTCGTGGAGCTCTCGAGCTACCAGCTGCACTACCTGGGCGCGATCGAGCCGATCGCGAGCGTGTGCCTCAACATCGCCGACGACCACCTCGACTGGCACGGTTCGTTCGACGCCTACCGCGCAGCCAAGGGCAAGGTCTACGCCGGCACCCGCGTCGCCTGCGTGTACAACCGCGCCGACGCGGCGACCGAGCAGATGGTGCTCGACGCCGAGGTGGTGGAGGGCGCCCGGGCGATCGGGTTCGGCCTCGGCGTGCCCGGCCCGAGCGACTTCGGG
Source organism: Rathayibacter sp. AY1F2 (assembly GCF_002930885.1). Taxonomy (NCBI): domain Bacteria; kingdom Bacillati; phylum Actinomycetota; class Actinomycetes; order Micrococcales; family Microbacteriaceae; genus Rathayibacter; species Rathayibacter sp. AY1F2. The sequence goes on from NZ_PSVG01000011.1 coordinate 97,570, forward strand.
ATCGTCGACGGCATCCTCTGCGACCGCGCCTTCCTCGAGGACCGCCGCACCAGTGCCCTCGAGATCACCACCGTGGACGAGCTCGCCGCTCGGAACCTCGCCGCTCCGCACATCGTCCAGAACGTGCTCGCCGCGGCAGCGCTCTCCCGAGCGTGCGGGATCGAGGTCACGGCCGTCCGCACCGCGCTGGCGTCCTTCGAGCTCGACGCCCACCGCATCCAGGTCGTCGCCGAGCACGACGGGGTGACCTGGGTGAACGACTCCAAGGCCACGAACCCGCACGCCGCCGACGCCTCGCTGCGCGCGTACCCGTCGGTCGTCTGGGTCGTCGGCGGCCTGCTCAAGGGCGTCGACGTGGACGCCCTCGTGGCCGCGCACGTCGGCCGCCTGCGGGGCGCCGTGGTGATCGGCGCCGACCGCTCGGCGCTGCTCGCGGCATTCCGACGACACGCGCCCGCCCTCCCCGTGAGCGAGGCGGTGCCGGACGACACTGGTGCGGTGATGCAGGCGGCCGTCGAGGCGGCCGCGACGCTCGCCCGCTCGGGGGACGTCGTCCTGCTCGCACCCGCCGCGGCCTCGATGGACCAGTTCCTCGACTACGCGGCTCGGGGCCGCTCCTTCGCGGCCGCCGTGGCGACACACCTGGGAGGGGGAGCCGATGACCGCTCCGACGACGAGCCGCCCCGCGGGCCGCTCGCGCACTGAGCCGCGCGGGAAGGACCGGAGTGGGGCCCGCTCCGCGCGGATCGTCCTCTCGAAGGTCTTCGCCTCCCACTCGCCGAACTTCTACCTCCTCTTCGGAACCACGCTCTTCCTGGTGCTGTTCGGACTGACGATGGTGCTCTCCTCCTCGTCGGTCACCTCCTACGTGTCGAGCGACGACTCCTTCGGGGGCTTCCTGCGCCAGGGCGGGTTCGCCCTCCTCGGGATCCCGATGATGCTGGTGGTCTCGCGGCTGCCCCTCGGCGTGTGGAAGCGCGTGACGCCGATCTTGCTCATCGCCGGCTGCGTCCTCCAGTGCCTCGTGCTCTTCACACCGCTCGGCGACTCCGTCGGCGGGAACCGCAACTGGATCCGCCTCGGCGCCTTCAGCATGCAGCCCTCCGAGATCATCAAGCTCGCGCTCGCCCTCTGGCTGGGGCTCCTGCTCGCCCGCCGCTACCGGTCGCCGAAGGACTGGAAGGACGCGCTCATCCCCGTCCTGATCGTCGGCGGCGCGGCGATCGGACTGGTCCTCATCGGAGGCGACCTGGGCACGGTCGTGATCATGGCGGGCATCGTCCTCGCCGCACTCTTCTACGCTAACGTCCAGATGAAGGTCCTCGTGCCGATCGTGGTGGTCGGCGCGATCGGAGCGGTGCTGTTCGCCGTCTCCAGCGACAACCGCCTCACCCGGATCATGTCCTTCCTCGGCGACTGCTCCAACGTCGAGGAGTACCAGAACTCGTGCTGGCAGCCGGTGCACGGCACCTGGGCGATGGCCTCCGGCGGGATCTTCGGCGTGGGCCTCGGCAACTCCAAGGCCAAGTGGTCCTGGCTGCCCGCCGCGGACAACGACTACATCTTCGCCATCATCGGCGAGGAGCTCGGGCTGATCGGAGCGATCGTCGTCCTGGCGCTGTTCGTGGTCCTCGCGGTCGCCTTCTTCCGCGTCATCCACGCGTCCTCCGATCCGTTCGTGCGGATCAGCACCGGCGCGATCATGGTCTGGCTGATCGGCCAGGCGTTCGTCAACATCGGCGTCGTCCTGGGGGTGCTCCCGGTGCTGGGGGTCCCGCTGCCGCTGATCTCCTCCGGAGGCACCGCCCTGCTCAGCTCGCTCCTCGCCATCGGCGTCGTCCTCTCCTTCGCCCGCACCCAGACCGCGCCCCTGCCCGGCGCTGGCGTGCTGCGCCGCAGGAAGGCGGCGGCGGAGTGACCCGCTACCTGCTCGCCGGCGGCGGCACCGCCGGCCACGTCAATCCGCTGCTCGCGACGGCCGACGAGATCCGCAGGCGGAACCCGCGCGACGAAGTGCTCGTGCTCGGCACCGCCGAGGGGCTCGAGGCGCGCCTCGTCCCCCTCCGCGGCTACGAGCTCTCGGTGATCCCGCGGCTGCCGTTCCCGCGCCGCCCGAACGCGGCGGCGCTGCGGTTCCCCGGAGCCTTCCGCGCGACCATCGCCGGCATCGTCCGGACGATCCGCGACCGGCGGATCGACGCGGTGGTCGGCTTCGGAGGGTACGCGGCAGCACCCGCCTACCTGGCGGCCCGCCGCGCCGGCGTCCCCTTCACCGTCCACGAGGCCAACGCGCGCCCCGGGCTCGCCAACCGCCTCGGCGCGCGCGCGACCCGCTCGGTCGGCGTGGCCTTCGAGGGCACGCCCCTGCCGCACGCGCGGGTGGTCGGCATGCCGCTGCGCCGCGAGATCGCCGAGCTCGACCGGGCCGCGCGCCGCGACGAGGCGATGGCGGCGCTGGGCCTCGACCCGTCCCGGCAGACCCTCCTGGTGACCGGCGGCTCCCTCGGCGCTCGACGGATCAACGCGACGGTGCACGCCGCCGCCCGGGATCTCGTCGCCACCGGCTTCCAGGTCCTCCACATCACGGGCGACCGTGCCGAGATCACGGACCCGGGGGTGGCCGGCTACCACCTCCTCGCCTACTGCGACCGGATGGACCTCGCGCTGTCCGCCGCGGACGTGGCCGTCTCCCGCGCGGGGGCGGCGACCGTCAGCGAGCTGACAGCCCTCGGCCTGCCCGCGGTCTACGTCCCGTACCCGGTCGGCAACGGCGAGCAGCGCTACAACGCGCGCGGCGTCGTCGACGCCGGGGGAGCGGTCCTCGTCGAGGACGCCGCCTTCCTCCCCGGCTGGGTCCAGCGGGAGCTCGTACCGCTCCTGGGCGACACCGCCCGTCGCGACGAGATGGCGCGCCGGGCTGCCCGCGTGGGAGTCCGCGACGGCTCCGGGCGGCTCGTCGACCTGATCGAGTCGACCCTCTCCGCTCCGCGCTGAGCCCGCTCCGCGCGGCTCGGGAGAGCACTCCCGCCCACCGTCTACACTGATCCGGCGCACCGCGGGAGGCCCCTCCCGCCCGCCGCGACCCACTCGAAAGCGAGAGCCCCGTGATCAAGCCCGACCTCGGCATCACCGTCCCCGACGAGCTCGGCTCGGTCCACTTCATCGGCATCGGCGGCTCCGGGATGAGCGGGATCGCCCGGCTGTTCCACCACGCCGGGCACCGGGTCACCGGGTCCGACGTCCGCGAGTCCCACCCCATCGAGCAGCTGCGGGAGCTCGGCGTCCCGGTCGCCATCGGCCACGACGCGGCGAACCTCGGGGACGCCGAGGCGGTCGTCGTCACCTCCGCCCTGTGGCCCGACAATCCCGAGTACCTGCTCGCGAAGGAGCGCGGCCTGCCCGTGCTGCACCGCTCGCAGGCCCTCGCCTGGCTGGTGCGCGGCAGGCGCCTGGTCGCGGTGGCCGGAGCGCACGGCAAGACCACGTCGACCGGCATGATCGTCACCGGCCTGCTCGGCGTCGACGCCGACCCCAGCTTCGTCAACGGCGGCATCATCGAGAGCCTCGGCACCTCCTCCGCCGCCGGCTCCGGCGAGGTCTTCGTCGTCGAGGCCGACGAGTCGGACGGCAGCTTCCTCCTCTACGACACCGCGGTCGCCCTCATCACGAACGTCGACCCGGACCACCTCGACCACTACGGATCGCTGGAGGCGTTCGAGGAGGCCTTCGTCACCTTCGCCTCCTCCGCGAGCGAGCTCGTCGTCATCTCCTCCGACGACCCCGGCGCCGTCCGCGTCACCGAGCAGCTGGTCGGCGGACGGGTGCTGACCTTCGGCGAGGCCGAGGGGGCGCACGTCCGCGTCGTCGACCTCGACCTCGTCGGCCCCGTCGGCTTCTCGGTCGAGTACGAGGGCAGGCGCTACTCGGCCCGCCTCCGCATCCCCGGCCGGCACAACGCGATCAACGCGGCCGGCGCGTTCGCAGTGCTGGTGGGCCTGGGCTTCGATCCGGCCGCCTCGCTCGAGGCCGTGTCGGCGTTCGGAGGCACGGAGCGCCGCTTCGAGCTGCACGGAGCGGTCCGCGGAGTCAGCGTCTACGACGACTACGCCCACCACCCCACCGAGGTGGCCGCCGCCCTCTCCGCCGCGCGCACCGTGGTCGGCGAGGGCCGCATCATCGCCGTGCACCAGCCGCACCTCTACAGCCGCACCCGCCTCTTCGCCCGCGAGTTCGCCGAGACGCTCGAGCGCTACGCCGACGAGACGATCGTCCTCGACGTCTACGGGGCGCGCGAGGATCCGGAGCCCGGAGTGACCGGAGCGCTGGTCAGCGAGAAGTTCGCCGACCCGTCGCACGTCTCGTTCGTCCCGGACTGGGCGGAGGCGGCCCGCCTCACGGCCGGCATCGCGCGCGAGGGCGACTTCGTCATCACCCTCGGCTGCGGCGACGTCTACCGGATCATCCCGCAGGTGCTCGAGTCGCTCGGCGCGAGCGAGGCCGCGCCGGTCGCACGATGACCGCGGTCCTCGCGCCCGAAGCGGGGGAGCGGCCGTGAAGCGGCCCGACGGCGGACGCCCTCCGGCGCCCGGTCGGAGCGTCCCCGCGCGCGGCGGCGAGCCGGAGCCGGACACCGAGCCGATCCGGATCGTCACCGCGATCCGCGTGGACCCGGAGCCGGCCGAGCGCACTCCGTGGCGCGCGGGCGCGGTCCGCCGCACCCTCTCGGGCCTGCGCCTGCCCGGTGCCGAGAACCGGGCCGTCTCCTGGGCCGCCCGCGAGCGGAGGCGCTACGAGCGGGGGGAGGTCCGCCGCTTCACGAAGCGCGCGCGTCGGCGCCGCCTGATCGCCCTGGTCGTAGCCGGGTCGCTCGTCGCCCTCGCCCTGATCGTCGGAGTCGCGGCCTTCTCGCCGCTCATGGCCGTGCGCACGATCGAGATCTCGGGCACCCAGCGCGTCGACGCCGCCGCCCTGCAGAGCGAGCTCGACGACCAGCTCGGCGTCCCGCTCACCCTGGTGGACCGGGACGAGGTCGGCCGCGTGCTGGGCGCGTCCCCGCTCATCCAGAGCTACTCGGTGCAGACCCGGCCGCCGAGCACCCTCGTGGTGTCGATCGTCGAGCGCACGCCCCTCGGCGTGATCGCGGCGGGGGGCCGCTTCGAGCTCGTGGACGCGGCCGGAGTCGTCATCGAGACGGCGGACTCGGCGCAGCCCGGCTACCCGGTCCTCACCACCGCGTCCGGCGACGCCTCGGGAGCCGGCTTCCGCGCGACCGCGCGGGTGCTGCGCTCCCTGCCCGCATCGCTCGCTCCGCAGGTGACGGCCGCCACGGCCACGACCGGCGACGACGTCTCGCTCACCCTGCAGAACGGCACGGAAGTCGTCTGGGGCGGGTCGGACGAGTCGGCGCTCAAGGCCGTCGTGCTCGAGAAGCTGATGGCCGCGACCGACCCCGCCGTCGTCGGCACCTACGACGTGTCCTCGCCCCAGGCCGCCGTCGTGGCGCCCCGGCCCTGACCGGCGGCGGATCCGCGCGTTCTTTCGAGCGTTGCGGGCGTGTCTGCTGGGAGCGCGACCGGACTCCGCCTACCGTCGGAGCCGAACCCCAAATGCATACTCAGCATAACTTTAAGCCTCAACTACAGGTTTAAGGTTCAGCCCGGAGGCCGGAGACGTGACTTCAAACCAGAACTACCTCGCCGTGATCAAGGTCGTCGGCATCGGCGGTGGCGGCGTCAACGCCGTCAACCGCATGATCGAGCTCGGCCTGCGCGGTGTCGAATTCATCGCGATCAACACGGACGCCCAGGCGCTCCTGCTCAGCGACGCCGACGTCAAGCTCGACGTGGGCCGCGAGCTGACCCGCGGACTCGGCGCCGGCGCCGACCCCGAGGTCGGCCGCCGCGCCGCCGAGGACCACGCCGAGGAGATCGAGGAGGTCCTCGCGGGGGCCGACATGGTCTTCGTCACCGCGGGCGAGGGCGGCGGTACCGGCACCGGCGGCGCGCCCGTCGTCGCGCGGATCGCCAAGTCGATCGGCGCCCTCACCATCGGCGTCGTGACCAAGCCCTTCGGGTTCGAGGGACGCCGTCGGCAGACGCAGGCCGAGGCCGGCGTCGCGACGCTGAAGAACGAGGTCGACACGCTCATCGTCGTTCCGAACGACCGCCTGCTCGAGATCAGCGACCGCGGCATCTCGATGCTCGAGGCCTTCGCGACAGCCGACCAGGTGCTCCTCGCCGGCGTCCAGGGCATCACCGACCTGATCACCACGCCCGGCCTGATCAACCTCGACTTCGCCGACGTGAAGTCGGTCATGCAGGGCGCGGGCTCGGCGCTGATGGGCATCGGCTCGTCGCGCGGCGCCGATCGCGCGATCAAGGCGGCCGAGCTGGCCGTCGCCTCACCGCTGCTCGAGGCCAGCATCGACGGCGCGCACGGCGTGCTCCTCTCGATCCAGGGCGGCTCGAACCTCGGGATCTTCGAGATCAACGACGCGGCGCGCCTCGTCCAGGAGGCGGTGCACGCCGAGGCGAACATCATCTTCGGTGCCGTGATCGACGACACGCTCGGCGACGAGGTGCGCGTCACCGTCATCGCCGCGGGCTTCGACGGCGGAGAGCCGGGCGGGACCGCTCAGGCCGCGATCGCCCAGCCGCGCCAGCAGCAGAGCTCGGCGAGCGAGTCGGCCGCCGAGCCCGTCCCGGCTCCCGCCGCCGCCCCTGCGGCCGGCTCGATCTGGTCGAGCACCCCCGTCGCCGCCCCGGCCCCTGTCGCCGACCCGTCCTTCGACGACGACGACAGCGACCTGGACATCCCCGACTTCCTCAAGTAGTCGTGCCGGATCCGGAGCTGGCCGCGCGCTGGGCCGAGGTCTCCGAGCGGGTCGCCGACGCGACCCGCTCGGCCGGTCGCGAGGCGTCCTCGGTCACGACCATCGTGGTGACCAAGTTCCACCCCGTGTCGCTGCTCCGCGACCTCCTCGAGCTGGGCGTCGTCGACTTCGGCGAGAACCGGCACCAGGAGGCGCAGGAGAAGTCGGCCGAGCTGGCGGGGACCGCTGCGCGCTGGCACTTCATCGGGCAGCTCCAGAGCAAGAAGGCGCGCCAGGTGCGCCGCTACGCCGACGCGGTCCACTCCGTCGACCGGCTCGCGCTCGTCCCGCTGCTCGAGGCGGGGGAGGAGCCGCTCGACGTGTTCCTGCAGGTCAACCTCACCGAGGATCCCGACCGCGGGGGAGCGTCGTCCGCCGACGTCGAGCCCCTCGCCGAGGCTCTCGCCGGGGCGCCCGGCCTCACGCTGCGCGGCGTGATGGCGGTCGCCCCGCTGGACGAGGAGCCCCGTCCGGCGTTCGCCCGGCTCCGGTCCATCTCCGACCGCGTGCGCGCCGTCGAGCCCTCCGCCATGGCGATCTCGGCGGGCATGTCGAACGACTTCGCCGAGGCGATCGCGGAGGGTGCGACACACCTGCGAATCGGATCGGCAATCACCGGAGAACGCCCCGCCCGCACCTAACCTCGTGGTGACCCACCTGTGGGAGCACACACGACACGGAGGACACCCCATGGCCAACCCGCTGAAGAAGACGATGGTCTACCTCGGACTCGCCGACGAAGAGGTCGAGTACGAGCGCGCAGAGCCCGTCGAGGCGGCCCCGGCGACGACCCACCGCGCACCGGTCTCCCCGGTGCAGCCCGTCCCTCCCGTCGAGCCGGTGCAGCAGCCCCGCGCGACGGTCACCCCGCTCCGCAAGCCCACCCCCCAGACCCCGAAGGCGACGGCACCCGCCGAGATGAACGAGATCCTCACCGTCCACCCGAAGCAGTACCGCGACGCGCAGGTCATCGCGGAGAACTTCCGCGACGGCATCCCCGTGATCATCAACCTCTCGCAGATGAGCGATGCGGACGCCCGCCGCCTCATCGACTTCGCGAGCGGACTCTCGCAGGGCCTCTACGGCCGCATCGAGCGCGTGACGAGCAAGGTCTTCCTGCTCTCGCCGTCGCACATCACCGTCGCCGGCGACTCCGCCTCCGCCGAGAGCGACGCCGACGCGTCGTTCTTCGCGAAGTCCTGATCCCGGGGAGCCCTGGCCCCCGGTGACCTCCGTCGTCTCGCTCCTCGGGAGCATCCTGTACTTCGTGCTGCTGCTCTACTTCTTCGCGATGTGGGCGCGGTTCGTGCTCGACCTCGTCCGCGTGATCCGACGCGACTGGCGCCCCCGCGGTGCCGGCCTCGTCGCCGCGGAGGGCGTCTACACCGTCACGGACCCGCCGATCGGCTTCTTCCGACGCCTGATCAAGCCGGTCTCGATCGGTCCGATCGCGCTCGATTTCGGCTGGAGCCTCACCATGCTCTGCGTCATCGTGGGCATGTACATCGCCACGTGGCTCCAGCGCGCCTGACCGTCCCTGTATCGTTGGCACGTCCGGACGTTCCCCGCGGTGTCAGCACTGCGCCGTGCGCCTGAAGTTGCTAGCTTTAGTCGCGCGTTGTTAAACGTGTACCTACTTGAAATCGAAGGTGGAAAGCCATGGCGCTCACTCCCGAAGACGTTGTCAACAAGCGGTTCCAGCCGACCAAGTTCCGTGAGGGATACGACCAGGACGAGGTCGACGACTTCCTCGACGAGGTCGTCGTGGAGCTCCGCCGCCTGAACCAGGAGAACGAGGAGCTTCGTCAGCGCCTCTCCTCCGGCGACAGCCGCCCCTCGGACGCCCGAGTCCCCGACGCCCCGCGCGAGAGCACTCCTGCTCCCGCCCCGGTGGTCGACGAGGCACCCGAGCCGGAGCCGCAGCCCGAGCCCGAGCCCACCCCGGCTCCCGCACCGGTCGTCGCTCCCGTCAGCTCCTCGCAGTCGGCTCCGGTCGACGAGGCCGAGAGCTCCAGCGGACTCCTGCAGCTCGCCCGCCGCCTCCACGAGGAGCACGTGCGCGAGGGTGCCGAGAAGCGCGACGCTCTCGTCGCCGAGGGCCGTGCCACGGCCGCCCGCATCGTCGCCGAGGCCGAGGCCAAGCAGCGCCAGCAGGTCGCGAAGCTCGAGGAGGAGCGCGCGACGGTCGAGCACCGCATCGACGAGCTCCGCACCTTCGAGCGCGAGTACCGCCAGAAGCTGAAGAGCTACATCGAGGGCCAGCTCCGCGACCTCGACACCCAGCCGGCGTCGACGGAGTCCTCGCTGTCGGGCTTTGGGGCGTAGTCCCGCCGCAGCGGACGTCAGGCCGAGGGTGCTCGTCACCCTCGGCCTCGTCGCGCTCGCGGTCTTCGCGATCGATCAGACCGCGAAGTTCCTGGTCACGACGAACCTGACCCTGGGCGAGGACGTCCACGTCCTCGGCGACGTCCTGATCCTGCACTACGTGAAGAACCCGGGTGCCGCCTTCTCCCTCGCGAGCGGGTCGACCTGGATCTTCTCGATCATCGCGGCGTGCGTCGTCGTCGCCGTGATCTGGTTCTCGCGCCGGATCCGCTCCACCGCGTGGGGCGTCTTCTTCGGCCTGCTGCTCGGCGGCACCCTCGGCAACCTCTTCGACCGGCTGTTCCGAGAGCCCTCCTTCGGGCTCGGACACGTCGTCGACTTCCTCTTCACGCCGTGGCTGCTCCCGGCGATCTACAACGTCGCCGACATCGCGATCTGCACGGCGATGGCGCTGTTCGTCCTCCTGAGCGTGCGGGGCGTCGGCCTCGACGGCACCCGCGAGCGCGCGGGCCGCGACGAGCAGGAGCAGGTCGTCTCCGAGGACGGCGCTCCCGCCGCCCCCGGAGCGGGCGCCCCCGCAGCGGCCTCCTCCGTCGAGGAGGCGGCCCGCGACGCCGACCGCCCCGGCGGACGCTGATGGCGCAGTCCCGAGAGCTGCCGGTCCCGGACGGGCTCGACGGCCTCCGCGTGGACGCGGCCGTCGCGAAGCTGCTCGGCTTCTCGCGCACCTTCGCGGCCGAGGTCGCCGAGGCGGGCGGAGTGAGCGCCGACGGACGGGTCCTCGACAAGAGCGACCGCGTGCGCGCCGGCACCTGGCTGAGCGTCGAGTGGAGCCCGCGCGAGGAGCCGCGGATCGTGCCGATGGCGGTCCCCGGCCTCGGCATCGTGCACGACGACGACGACATCGTGGTGATCGACAAGCCCGTCGGAGTGGCCGCGCACCCCGCCGTGGGCTGGGAGGGACCGACGGTGCTCGGCGCCCTCGCCGCCGCGGGCTTCACCGTGTCGACCTCCGGTGCGGCCGAGCGCGCGGGCATCGTGCACCGGCTCGACGCCGGCACGAGCGGCCTCATGGTCGTCGCGAAGTCCGAGCGCGCCTACACGCACCTCAAGCGCGCGTTCCACGACCGCACGGTCGAGAAGGTCTACCACGCGGTCGTGCAGGGCCACCCCGACCCGCTCGCCGGGACGATCGACGCCCCGCTCGGCCGCCACCCGTCCTCGGACTGGAAGTTCGCGGTCCGCGCCGACGGCAAGCCCTCGGTGACCCACTACGAGACGATCGAGGCCTTCCCGTTCGCCTCCCTCCTCGAGATCCACCTCGAGACCGGCCGCACCCACCAGATCCGCGTGCACATGGCCGCCCAGCGCCACCCGTGCGTCGGCGACGCCATGTACGGCGCCGATCCGACCCTCTCGAAGCGGCTCGGCCTCACCCGCCAGTGGCTCGACGCGGTCCGGCTCGGCTTCACCCACCCGGGCTCGGGGGAGTGGGTGCAGTTCGAGGCGTCCTACCCCGACGACCTGGTGCACGCCCTCGAGGTGCTGCGCGGGGAGTGATCCGCGCTCTCCCGGCCGGACCCGCGTCCGGCGCGGTTAGACTTCTTCCCGCCGTGTCCACGGGCCCTCCCGGGTCGCCGGCCATCCCTCCCCTGCCCGCAGTCCGCCGGAGGCGCATCCTTGCCGAGTAACGATTCCTTCGTCCACCTCCACGTGCACAGCGAGTACTCGATGCTCGACGGTGCAGCGCGGGTGAAGCCGCTGATCGACGCGGCGGTCGAGGAGGGCATGCCGGCCATCGCCGTGACCGACCACGGGAACGTGTTCGGCGCCTTCGACTTCTGGCGCACCGCGACGGCGGCGGGGATCAAGCCGATCATCGGCACCGAGGCCTACCTCACCCCGGGGACGCACCGCTCCGACAAGACCCGCATCCGCTGGGGTGACGGCGGAGGGGACGACGTGTCCGGCTCCGGCGCGTACACCCACATGACGCTGCTCAGCTCGACCACGACGGGCATGCACAACCTCTTCCGCCTCTCCTCGCGCGCGTCGATCGAGGGCTACTACTTCAAGCCGCGCATGGACCGCGAGATCCTCTCGCAGTACTCCGAGGGCCTGATCGGCACCACGGGCTGCCCGAGCGGCGAGGTCCAGACGCGCCTGCGCCTCGGCCAGTACAAGGAGGCCCGCCAGGCGGCCGCCGACTACCGCGACATCTTCGGCAAGGAGAACTTCTTCGCCGAGATCATGGATCACGGCCTCGACATCGAGCGGCGGGTGATCGGCGACGTCATCCGGCTCGCGAAGGACCTCGACCTCCCGCTGGTCGCCACCAACGACCTGCACTACACGCACGCGCACGACGCGACCTCGCACGCGGCGCTGCTCTGCGTGCAGTCCGGGACCACCCTCGACGACCCCAAGCGCTTCAAGTTCGACGCGGACGAGTTCTACCTCAAGTCGCCGCGCGAGATGCGCCAGGTCTTCCGCGACCACCCCGAGGCCTGCGACAACACGCTCCTCATCGCGGAGCGCTGCGACGTCCAGTTCGACACCTCGGCGAACTACATGCCGCGCTTCCCGGTGCCGGAGGGCGAGACCGAGGACACCTGGTTCGTGAAGGAGGTCGAGGCCGGACTGCGCGAGCGCTACCCGGACGGCATCTCCCAGGAAGTGCGCGACCGGGCGGACTACGAGACCCGCGTCATCCTGCAGATGGGCTTCCCCGGCTACTTCCTCGTCGTCGCCGACTTCATCAACTGGTCCAAGCGCAACGGGATCCGGGTCGGTCCCGGCCGCGGCTCCGGTGCCGGCTCGATGGCGGCCTACGCGATGAAGATCACCGACCTCGATCCGCTGCGCCACGGCCTGATCTTCGAGCGCTTCCTCAACCCCGACCGCGTGTCCATGCCCGACTTCGACGTCGACTTCGACGACCGTCGCCGCGGCGAGGTCATCCGCTACGTCACCGAGAAGTACGGCGACGAGCGCGTCGCGCAGATCGTCACCTACGGCACCATCAAGGCGAAGCAGGCTCTCAAGGACGCCTCGCGCGTCCTCGGCTTCCCGTTCGGGATGGGCGAGAAGCTGACGAAGGCCATGCCGCCCGCGATCATGGGCAAGGACATCCCGCTCAGCGGCATCAACGACCCCGCCCACGCGCGCTACAAGGAAGCGCTCGACGTGCGCAACGTCATCGCCGAGGACCCGCAGGCCAAGCTGGTCTTCGACACCGCGCTCGGGCTCGAGAACCTCAAGCGCCAGTGGGGCGTGCACGCGGCCGGCGTCATCATGTCCAGCGATCCGCTGCTGGACATCATCCCGATCATGAAGCGGGAGCAGGACGGCCAGATCGTCACGCAGTTCGACTACCCCGCGTGCGAGTCGCTCGGGCTGATCAAGATGGACTTCCTGGGGCTGCGGAACCTCACGATCATCGACGACGCCCTCGACAACATCCGCGCCAACCGCGGACAGGACCTCGTGCTCGAGGACCTCGAGCTCGACGACCAGGCCGCCTACGACCTCCTCGCCCGCGGCGACACGCTCGGCGTGTTCCAGCTCGACGGCGGCCCGATGCGCGGCCTTCTCCGACTGATGAAGCCCGACAACTTCGAGGACATCTCCGCAGTCCTCGCGCTCTACCGGCCGGGCCCGATGGGCGCCGACTCCCACACCAACTACGCGCTGCGGAAGAACGGCGTGCAGGAGATCACCCCGATCCACCCGGAGCTCGAGGAGCCGCTCTCGGAGGTGCTCGGAGGGACCTACGGCCTGATCGTGTACCAGGAGCAGGTCATGTCGATCGCGCAGAAGCTAGCGGGCTTCACGCTCGCGCAGGCCGACCTGCTGCGGCGCGCGATGGGCAAGAAGAAGAAGTCCGAGCTGGACAAGCAGTTCGAGGGCTTCTCGGGCGGCATGATCGCCAACGGCTACTCGATGGAGGCCGTCAAGACCCTCTGGGACATCCTGCTGCCCTTCTCCGACTACGCCTTCAACAAGGCGCACTCGGCGGCGTACGGCGTCGTCTCCTACTGGACGGCGTACCTCAAGGCGCACTACCCCGCGGAGTACATGGCCGCGCTGCTCACCAGCGTCGGCGACTCCAAGGACAAGATGGCCGCCTACCTCAACGAGTGCCGGCGGATGGGGATCAAGGTGCTCCCGCCGGACGTCAACGAGTCGATCGGCTTCTTCACCGCAGTCGGCACCGACATCCGCTTCGGCCTCGGCGCCGTCCGCAACGTCGGCATGAACGTCGTCGAGGGCATCCGGGCCGCCCGCGAGGAGAAGGGGCGCTTCGAGACGTTCCACGACTTCCTCCGCAAGGTGCCGCTGCAGGTGACCAACAAGCGCACCATCGAGTCGCTCATCAAGGCCGGCGCCTTCGACTCGCTCGGCTCGACCCGCCGCGCCCTGGTCGAGGTGCACGAGGACGCCGTCGAGGCGGCGGTGGGGGAGAAGCGCAACGAGGCGAACGGCCAGGTCGGCTTCGACTTCGACAGCCTCTGGGACGAGCCGCAGGCCGCGATCCAGGTGCCCGAGCGGCCCGAATGGGCCAAGCGCGACAAGCTCGCCTTTGAGCGCGACATGCTCGGGCTCTACGTGTCCGACCATCCGCTCGCCGGACTCGAGACCGAGCTCGCCAAGCACTACAGCACCACGATCGCCGACCTGCTGATCTCGGAGACGATCGCCGACGGCGAGACCGTGGTCGTCGCGGGCCTCGTCACGAGCGTCCAGCACCGCATGGCCAAGGCCTCCGGCAACCAGTACGGGATGATCCAGGTCGAGGACTTCGGCGGCGAGATCACCTGCATGTTCATGGGGAAGGCGTACCAGGAGTTCGCCCCGGCGCTCACGAACGACTCCATCGTCGTCGTCAGAGGCCGCGTCAGCATGCGCGACGACGGGATGAATCTGCACGCGTTCAGCCTGTTCGCCCCCGAGATGAGCCAGGACGGCGACTCGGGACCGCTCACCGTCTCGATGCCCGAGTCGCGCGCGACCACCGACACGGTCTCGCAGCTCAGCGACGTGCTCATCCGCCACTCCGGCCAGACCGAGGTGCGCCTGAAGCTCATCAAGGGCGACACGGCCCGCGTGTTCGAGGTGCCGTTCCCCGTGCGCATCACCCCGGACCTCTTCGGCGAGCTGAAGAGCCTGCTGGGGCCGAACTGTCTGTATTGAATTCCGAGCCGGTCCCCGACCGGCTCGGCGCGGTCGGCTGGGGAGGGTGGCCGGGTTCGTGAGAGCGTCGTGCGTCCGGCTACGACGATCCGCTGACACGCGGATCGCCGGTTCGCCTCGGAGGGTGCGGCGAGAGGGTGGCGGATCGGAGGGCGAGCCTGCGGCCGCCGGTGTCCTCCTGGTGGTCGAGTAGCCGCGCGGCGGCGTATCGAGACCGGGCGAGCGCCCGTAGATGCTGGTCGAGTAGCCGCGGAGCGGCGGATCGAGACCAGGGCGATGGAGGCGACTCCGGCGGCCTGCGCGGGCACGGCGTTCATGACGACGCTCGACGGGTAGACCGCCTTGCCGCCGGGGACGTACAG